>NZ_JBPCCH010000005.1:0-278050 GCF_050971805.1 Robertmurraya mesotrionivorans
TCCCACATTTTTTTTCATTATACATAAAAGTACCCGATAGGGCAGACCTTTTTTCAGTGTCTACTCTATCGGGTACAGTTTAAACAAAGGTTGACTTTTTCTTATTTGCATAAAAAGTCCTTGAGAATTACGTATATACAAAATAAGATAATAGATAAGGATGTGAGAGGATGGACCAAAAAATATTGCCAGCATCATCAAATTTAAAGGATTTTGAGTTATTCTTAAAAAGCTCGTATCGAGTAGGGGTGTTCCTTGAAACGCATATCGCCCAGTTGAAAAATATTAATCAATTAGCTAAGGCACATGGGAAGGACATGATCTACCATGTTGATATGATTCATGGTCTGAAAAATGATGATTATGGAACAGAATATATTTGTCAGGAAATTAAGCCGTATGGAATAATCTCTACCAAATCAAGTGTCATTTTAAAAGCAAAACAAAAAGGGGTAATTGCAGTTCAAAGAATTTTTTTAATTGATTCCCATGCACTAGAAAAGAGCTATAAGCTAGTGAATAAAACGAAGCCAGATTATATTGAAGTCCTTCCAGGAGCTATGCCCTGGATGATAAAAGAAGTAAAAAATAGACTTGATACTCCCATTTTTGCTGGGGGTCTTATTCGTACGTTTGATGAGGTGGATAATGCATTAAAGGCAGGTGCTACGTCTATAACAACTTCAAAAAAGGAACTATGGAACTTATACTAATCTACTAAAATGTTTGTGAATTTTAGCAATTTTTTCATATAGTTATTGACAGCGTTTTCAAACATTTATATACTGTAAATACAAGTTAATCATTTGTGACGGAGAATAGGAGACTCACGCAGATTGCCTAAATGGTGTATTCTGTCGTGGGTCTTTTTTGATGTTTCAAAGTGTTGGCTTGAAATTTATAAAAAAGAAAGGGGTATGTGTATGTCGCCGTTTTTAGGAGAAGTGGTTGGAACAATGATTTTGATTGTGTTTGGAGCGGGAATTGGAGCGGGTTCTTCTCTAAAGGGGAGTTACTCTAACAATCCTGGCTGGATTGTGATTACTCTAGCGTGGGGGCTAGCGGTAACCATGGCTGTTTTTGCAGTAGGCTCTATTAGTGGTGCACATTTAAATCCTGCTGTAACGGTTGCGCTTGCGGTGAATGGAAGTTTTCCTTGGGCAGATGTACCGAGTTACATAATTGCTCAATTGCTTGGTGCTATAATAGGAGCTAGTTTAGTATTCTTACATTATTTTCCTCATTGGAAAGGTACAGAAGACCCTGGAACGAAGCTAGGTGTATTTGCAACTGGTCCTGCAATTCCTCATACTTTCTCAAACGTATTTAGTGAGATGTTCGGTACTTTTATTTTAGTATTAGGATTATTATTTATCGGAGCAAATAATTTCACAGAAGGACTTAATCCAATTGCAGTGGGTCTTTTAATTGTGGTAATTGGGATGTCACTTGGAGGAACCACCGGGTATGCGATTAACCCCGCTCGTGATCTAGGTCCAAGAATTGCGCATTTTCTACTTCCCATCCCAGGTAAGGGTGGTTCGAACTGGGCCTATTCCTGGATTCCAGTTGTTGGCCCAATTCTTGGTGGTGCATTAGGAGCAGTTTTCTACGAAACAGTCTTTCTAGGAGAAGCAGGTTCCTACACTTGGCCGGTAGTAGGCGCTTCAATAGTCGTTCTTTCATTATCATATGTTTTTGGTAAAAAACAATCAAGTAATTCGACTGCCTCACAAGCAGCTTAAATTTAATCTATTATTAGGGGGAACTTTTAATGGAAAAGTACATCTTATCTTTGGATCAAGGTACAACAAGCTCGAGAGCGATTTTGTTTAACAAAGAGGGAGAAATCGTCCACGTAGCTCAGAAGGAATTTACTCAAATTTTTCCTAAGCCAGGTTGGGTCGAACATAATGCGAGCGAAATTTGGGGGTCTATATTAGCTGTTATTGCGAGTGTTATGTCCGAATCGAATGTAAAACCTGAGCAAATTGCTGGATTGGGGATAACAAACCAACGTGAGACAGCTGTAGTCTGGGATAAGGAAACAGGTCTTCCAGTCTACAATGCAATTGTTTGGCAATCGAGACAAACAAGTGGAATATGTGATGAGTTAAGAGCAAAAGGATACAATGATCTTTTCCGTGATAAAACAGGTCTTCTTATCGATGCTTATTTCTCAGGAACAAAGGTAAAATGGATTCTCGAAAATGTAGAAGGTGCACGTGAAAAGGCAGATCAAGGGAAACTCCTTTTTGGAACAATAGATACGTGGCTCGTATGGAAGTTATCTGGTGGGAAAGCTCATGTTACCGATTACTCGAATGCGTCTCGTACATTAATGTATAATATTTACGATTTGAAATGGGATGAGGAGCTTCTTGAAATTTTATCAGTTCCAAAATCCATGCTTCCTGAAGTTCGTCCGTCCTCAGAAGTGTATGCACATACGGTTGATTATCATTTCTTTGGGCAAGAGGTTCCGATTGCGGGGATTGCTGGAGACCAACAGGCTGCCTTGTTTGGTCAAGCTTGTTTTGGTGAAGGGATGGCTAAAAATACGTATGGAACAGGCTGCTTTATGCTCATGAACACGGGTGAAAAGGCAGTGAAATCAGACAATGGCTTACTGACTACGTTAGCGTGGGGTGTTGATGGAAAAGTTGAGTATGCGTTAGAGGGAAGTATCTTTGTAGCGGGCTCTGCCATTCAATGGCTTCGAGATGGACTTAGAATGTTAAAGAATGCTGCGGATAGTGAAAGCTACGCGTCAAAAGTAGAATCAACGGAAGGAGTTTATGTTGTTCCAGCTTTCGTTGGATTAGGTACACCTTATTGGGATAGCGATGTTCGTGGTGCGGTGTTTGGGTTAACAAGAGGAACTTCAAAAGAGCATTTTGTCCGTGCTACTCTAGAATCTTTAGCTTATCAAACAAAGGATGTTCTTTCTGCCATGGAAGCGGATTCCGGTATTGAACTTAAAGCGTTAAGAGTAGATGGCGGGGCTGTTAAGAATGACTTCTTGATGAGCTTCCAATCGGATATTTTGAACGTACCAGTGGAAAGACCAAAAGTAAATGAAACGACCGCACTAGGTGCTGCTTACTTAGCTGGATTAGCGGTTGGTTATTGGGAAAGCAGAGAGGATATTGCTAAGCAATGGGCAGTGGACCGTGCTTTTGAACCGAAAATGGATTCTGATAAAAGAGAAGAGCTTTATTCTGGATGGAAAAAGGCTGTTCATGCAGCAATGGCATTTAAATAATATATTGATGTGATTAATGTTTACCAGTGACATACAGTTTGGTATAATAATAGCAAGTTAATAATTCAGGTTGGAGAATCGGAGAGACCACAAAATCATTATCTTTAAGGATAGTGCATTTTGTGGTCTTTTTTATTCACTCTAATAAGAAGTAGGGGGAAACAGGGATGAGATTTTCAAATAAACAAAGAAAATATCTAGTAACTGAACTTTCAACAAAACATTATGATGTCTTAGTTATTGGTGGTGGAATCACAGGTGCTGGAATTGCACTAGATGCCTCCCTTCGCGGAATGAAAACAGCGGTTGTTGATATGCAAGATTTTTCTGCTGGTACTTCCAGTCGTTCAACAAAACTTGTTCATGGTGGATTGCGGTATTTAAAACAATTTCATGTGAAAATGGTGGCTGAGGTTGGTAAGGAAAGAGCCATTGTATATGAGAATGGCCCACATGTAACTACGCCAGAGTGGATGCTGCTTCCTTTTCATCAAGGCGGGACATTTGGGAAGTTTAGTACCTCTGTAGGGTTACGTGTTTATGACTTTTTAGCGGGAGTTAAAAAATCAGAGAGAAGAGTGATGTTCTCAGCAAATGAAACCTTAACAAAGGAACCGCTTGTGAAGCAGGATGGGTTAAAGGGTGGCGGTTACTATGTCGAATATCGTACGGATGATGCAAGGCTTACAATCGAAGTCATGAAGGCAGCTGTAGACAACGGTGCATGTGCGGTCAATTATACAAAGGTCGAAAAACTCGTCTATGAGCATGGTAAAATTGTCGGCGCGAAGGTAAGTGATTTCATTACTGGTGAATCATATGAAATTCTGGCAAAGAAAGTGATTAATGCTGCTGGTCCTTGGGTAGATAGTATTCGAGAACTTGACCGATCCAAAGCTGGGAAAGTGCTAAAGCTTTCCAAAGGTGTGCATATTGTTGTTAATCAAGAAAGATTTCCTCTCAAGCAGGCCATTTACTTTGATACACCTGACGGTAGAATGGTATTCGCTATTCCTAGGGATGGAAAAACTTATGTAGGTACGACTGATACATTCTATGACGAGTCCATTGTCCAACCTAGAATGACCAAAAGCGACCGAGACTATATTATTGCTAGTATCAACTATATGTTTCCTACGGTTCAGATTTCAGCTGATGATATTGAATCGAATTGGGCTGGAGTTAGACCATTAATTTGGGAGGAAGGAAAAAATCCTTCTGAAATTTCAAGAAAAGACGAAATATGGGAATCAAAGTCAGGGTTGATTACAATTGCAGGTGGAAAGTTAACAGGCTATAGAAAAATGGCGGAGACAGTTGTTGACTTATTAGCAAAAAAATATAATGAAGAATCAGGAGAGGAGTTCTCAAGTTGTCGCACCAAGGATTATCCTATTTCTGGAGGCGATGTTGGGGGGAGTACAGGATTTAATATGTATATTTCTAATCAAGTCAAAAAGGGAAATGAAGTAGGATTATCACCCGAAGAAGCAACGAAATTGATAAAAATGTATGGCTCCAACGTGCCTTTCCTACTGGAGATTATCCAAAAAAATAAAGAGGAAGCAAGAAAATATCAAATCCCTGTAACTTTATTTGCGCAATTAAAGTACGCAATCGATCATGAAATGGCGTATTCACCTATTGACTTTTTCAATCGGAGAACTGGGGCCCTTCTTTTTGATATAAATACGGTAAAAACATATAAAGACCAAGTGTTGGATTTCATGGCTGAAGAACTTGACTGGAATAAAGAGATCCAACAGAAGTATCAAAAGGAATTGGAAATTGAAGTGTTATATGCAACTGTTCCCATTGATGATCAAACTAGTGAAAAGCTAGCATAGCTCTCCTTATGGGGAGCTTTTTTGACAAAAGTAAAAAAATGTTATACAATGAATTCTGTTGCTCTTTTGAGGTGGATTGTTATTTATACAATAAAATAAACTTCAACAAGAAATATGTTTGTAATACAATTGATACTCTTCAGAATGGTATTCCATGATACCATTAGAAAATTACATTAGACGGTTTCCCCAACAATCCTTCTTTTTTTTCGTATTTTCACTTTATTTACTCATTTCCAAACAAATGATTTAGAGTTAAGTTTACAAGAGTGTCATTCCCTGAAGAATTACAGGGCCTGATTCACACTGGCGCGGTCTAGGAACCGTAAGGATGGAAGAGAGGTAGGGCTTTCATTGTTTTAGGTAAATTACTACAGCCAATTATATCTCAAAAGAGTTTTCTTAACGGACAACAATAGTTGTCCGTTTTCTATATACATAAGAAAAACCCGAACGTTGATATATTATTTTGGTTGAAATATATGTGTTTTAAGAATATAATAAGCATGAATTAACAAAGTTTATAAAAAATCGCAGTAACTGACGACAAATGTGGAAGCAACCACAGGGGAGCTGCGTCGCTGTTAAGCCGGTCGTCTGGGCAGAGAGAAGGCGTAGGTCTGTCTCTTTTTCTAATATATGGAGGGGTTAACGTGACGAAACCTGTTATTTTGGATGGTCAGATGGTAGCAAACAAAGTCAAAAATTCTCTTAAGGAAAGAGTGGAAAAGCTCAAGGAAGCGGGAGTTACTCCTTGTTTGGCTACCATTCTCGTTGGTGATGATCCTTCTTCTGCCACATATGTGAAGATGAAGGGAAATGCATGTGAGAAATTAGGGATTGTATCGAAAAAAATTCATTTGCCTGCTACCACAACTACTGAGGAGCTTTTGGCCACAATTACTGAATTAAATAACGATGAAAATGTAAATGGCATTCTACTTCAGCACCCAGTACCTAAGCAAGTGGATGAAAGAAAAGCGTTCGATACAATCAGCATTGAAAAGGATGTTGACGGTGTTACTAGCTTTGGTTATGGACAAACAGCATTAGGGTTTGGTGTGTTTCCTTCTTGTACACCAGCTGCTATTTTAACCATTATTAAGGAATACGGAATTCCGGTACAAGGAAAGCATGCAGTAGTTGTAGGGAGAAGTCCTATTCTTGGTAAACCAGTATCAGCACTCCTTTTAAATGAAAATGCAACCGTAACTACATGCCATTCATATACTAACAACTTACCAGACATTGTGAAACAAGCTGATATTGTTGTTGCTGCAGTTGGTAAGCCTAACTTTATTAAGGGTGAATGGGTGAAGGAAGGTTCTGTGATCTTAGATGCTGGCTATAACCCAGGAAACATTGGAGATGTAGAATACGATTCTTGTTTTGAGAAAGCATCCGCTATTACACCAGTTCCTGGTGGGGTTGGTCCAGTAACGATTGCTATGCTTTTAAAACATACAGTTGATTCAGCAGAACGCACGTTGCAGTCAAAAGTAGAAAATGAAGTAGTTCAATCCATTTAATCTTCTTGACTTATTCTTCATATTCGATTAATATGAATATAACGCTATAAAGTTCGGTATATATTTTTGGTTAAGTGGTCGTAACTGCAGGATGTGGTCGATTTTCTTCCCTTCCTTGCTTGTTACGGCTTTTTACGTTTTTGATCTATATATTTAGTACTTATGGTGAACAATTTTTTGGAGGTTTTACACATGAACACAGGTAAAGTAAAATGGTTTAATGCAGAAAAAGGTTTCGGATTCATCGAATCAGCTGAAGGTCAAGATGTATTCGTACACTTCTCAGCAATCCAATCAGAAGGCTTCAAAACTTTAGAAGAAGGCCAAGAAGTTACTTTCGAAATCGTTGAAGGCAACCGTGGACCACAAGCTTCTAACGTTCAAAAAGCTTAATATATTGAGTCATTTAAGGTGATGCATTGATATAAGCATCACCTTTTTCTTTGGAATGAAACCATGATAATTAACTCCGTTTTATTCTCTCGCGATCATTCCTTCACTCAAAAAAAATTACAAAAAAAACTTTAAAATATAATTCTAAGTACAAAATAATGATATAGGTGTTTAAAATTAAGGAGGAAAAATAACTTTGACAACATTTTCAGATTTTGGTCTAAGTAGTGAATTACAAAAAGCAGTATCAAATATGGGATTTGAAGAACCAACACCGATACAAGCACAAGCGATTCCGATCGCTCTTCAAGGAAGAGACATGATTGGGCAAGCACAAACAGGAACAGGAAAAACAACAGCGTTTGGTGTTCCATTACTAGAAAAGATGGATTTACAAGAGGGTATTCAAGGTCTTGTATTAGCTCCTACACGTGAACTAGCAGTTCAGGTAGCTGAAGAATTAAACCGAATTGGGCAAGTAAAAGGAATTCGTACACTTCCGATTTATGGTGGTCAAGATATTAATCGTCAAATTCGATCATTAAAAAACCGACCACAGATCATTGCTGCAACACCTGGACGACTAATTGACCATCTAGACAGAAGAACAATTCGTCTAAATAATATTAAAATGGTTGTTCTAGATGAAGCAGATGAAATGCTAAATATGGGCTTCATCGAAGATATCGAAAGAATTTTAAGTGATATTCCTGAGGAACGTCAGACATTACTTTTCTCAGCGACAATGCCCAAGAGAATTCAAACTCTTGCAGAAAAATTCATGAAAAATCCTGAGCTTGTAAAAGTGAAAGCAAAGGAAATGACAGTCACAAATATTGAACAATTTTATCTTGAAACACATGAAAAGCAAAAGTTTGATGTATTAACTAGTTTACTCGACATTGAATCTCCAGAGCTTGCAATTGTTTTTGGCCGTACGAAAAAGCGTGTAGATGAAGTAGTTGAAGGGTTGATCAAGCGTGGTTACTCAGCTGAAGGAATCCATGGTGATATTCCGCAGTCAAAACGTGACCAAGTCATTCGTCGCTTTAAGGATGGAACAATTGAAATCATGGTAGCAACTGATGTAGCTGCTCGTGGTCTGGATATTAGTGGGGTTTCACACGTGTACAATTTTGATATTCCGCAGGATCCAGAAAGCTATGTACACCGAATTGGTCGTACAGGACGTGCTGGGAAGAAAGGTCTAGCTTATACATTCGTTTCCCCACGCGAACTTGATCATTTGAAAATTATTGAGCAAGTAACAAAGAAAAAGATGGTTAAAAAACCAATTCCTTCTTATAAAGATGTAATCGCTGGAAACCAAGAAGCTACAATTAACAAAATTATGAAGGTAATTGAAAATAATGATTACTCTGATTACAAACGTGCCGCTGAGTCGTTATTAGAAGATATTGATTCTGTAACGGTACTAGCTGCAACATTAAAGCTTTTAACTAAGGAACCTGATGTTACTCCAATCAAACTAACAGCGGTAGAACCAATTCGTTCACGTAAACCGAAGTCTGGTTTTAGAGACCGTACACGCTCGAATGATCGCGGAAGAAGCAAGGATTTCCGAAGCAAAGATCGTAGAGATGATAGAGGATCTCGTAACAGAAAACCAGCAAAACAAAAATAATTTCTATTTTTATGATTGAAATTCAAAAAAATAGGCAATATATAAATGTGATACATGGTATCATTAATAAGAGCTTTTGAATTTTAGGAGGATTTTTTACATGGCAACTGGTAAAGTAAAATGGTTTAACTCAGAAAAAGGTTTTGGATTTATTGAGGTTGAAGGTGGAGAGGATGTATTCGTACATTACTCAGCAATTCAAAGCGAAGGCTTCAAGTCTCTTGATGAAGGTCAAGAAGTTAGCTTTGATATCGAACAAGGACAGCGTGGACCACAAGCTGTTAATGTTAATAAAATCTAATGGATCCAATAGAGCTCTTTTTAGAGCTCTTTTTTGTGCCTGAAACAAATAGGAGGTTCAATATGAAATCATTCACAGTAAATTTTCATAAAGAAGATCAAGTGGATAAGATGGTAGTTAATAAATTGAATGAAGAAGATTTTCACCTAGCAACAGAAGGTGGTACGCGTCATTTATTCGAATTAGATACAAATATCGGGTTTTTTGTTTATTTTGATGCAGTTGATAAAGAAGGAAAAGAATCGTATTTGGTTCTTCACTATGAAGAAGAAAGTGAAGAACCAAGTGGTTGCTATTCGTTTGAGCTTAAGGATTTTTATCAATTTGCAGCACTTCAATTAAATGATTTAGAGTACAATGAAGAGGGTGTTGAGCGGGAAGAGGCTGAAGAAGAGTATGGGCCCATTCACCATTTAGCACATTTAATGTATCACATTATTGAAGATGGCAAGAAAGTAGAAGAGGAGTAAAGAGAGCGATTGCTCTTTTTACTCCTCTTCTGCTTCTAGGTAATGCTCTTTACAAAATGATTGAAGCATTACTAACTCTTCATCTTCTAAGTCAAATTCTAACACTTTTTCTGTGTCAGATTCTAATATGTGATAATGTGAAACACGTGGACCATTCTCGTCTACAACATATAGGACCTTCAACTTTAGCCCTTGTTCTCGGAACAATTCATCCTCTTCGTCCACATTAAAATCGATCAAGAATTCATATCGATTTCCTGATAATATGTTGAATGGGTCTTCAACTCTTTCAACTGTATATTCTGTATAATTCATCTTTTACCTCCTGATTGTAACTTTTTTTAGTATACCCTTATTTTGTAGGATGGAAAAGCAGTTTTCATCAAATGGAACTAAGCGTATAATAATAGGAAAGAACGTTATATGCTAGGAGAGTTTCATTTGACAATTAATCATAACTTAAAGGAAATGGAACAATTAAAGCAAGAATTGTCTTTTTACAAAAGGTTTGTGTCTTTATTGCCTTTTTCTTTTACATATACTGACCCGGAATTAAGAATGGAGCTTATAAAGAATAAGATTGAGAACATTGATTTTAATAAAGATTCAACTGCAACAACTAGAGAGCTAAAGATTACTTCTACTCCTATGATTCCTTTTGAAGAAATTGAGATATTTTTAAATGAGATATTAGATGTAGTTCCACATCATATTGTGTTTATTAATTCTGAGGGGATAGTTACTCTTTGCAATGCGCAGGCCGCTATCGATTTACATGTGGATCGAGAAAGTGTAGTTGGCAAGCATTTGCGAGAGCTACTCCAGATTCCGGATGAACAAATCAAAATGCTTGAAACGTTACGAACAGGTAAGCCAATTGTCAATCAAGAAATATTAGATAAAAATTACGGTATTATTAATACAAGACTTATTAAAAACTCAGAAGGAAGGATAGAACGTGTTGTAGGTGTATTTCGCTTCTTAAATCATATTAAGGAAGCAGAAAAACAAACTTTAGCTAGTAGAATAGCAGCAGGAATTGCTCATGAAATTCGAAATCCTTTAACGACTGTAAGAGGATATTTACAATTACTACAGGGGAGAGTAGATCAGGAGACTGCGGAGATGTTTCAGTCACTTCTTATTCCAGAGATTGATCGAGCAAACAAGATTATAACCGATTTTCTGCGTATTTCGAAGCCTGGTACGGTTAAGAGAGAGATTTTGGAGGTAAAAGATTTCTTTATCGATTATCTTGGTCATTTTCTCAACAGTGATGCACTGCTTCATAATGTTGATATTACATATAAAATTAGTGAGGCATCTGCAAATAGTTTCTTTGTAGGTGATCGAGAAGAGTTGTTTCAGGTCTTCTCTAATTTATATCGAAACTCCTTGCAAGCCAAAAATGATAGCACAATGGAAATCACAATTTCAACAGAACTGATAGGGCCAAATATATTCATTGAATTTGTTGATAATGGTGTTGGAATAGCCCCTAACTTACTCCAACATGTATTTGATCCTTTTTTTACGACAAAGGATGAGGGAACTGGATTAGGTCTCTCTGTTTCAAAAAAAATTATTGAAAACTATCATGGAACAATGAATGTTAAAAGCAGTCCTTTAGGAACCCGCTTTCTTATTTATTTACCTGTTTATACAGGAAGGGTACCTCTCTAATCATACTTAAAAACATTTTGTTTATAGATACATAACTCTTTCCTGTTCATCGAACAATAGGTAATGAAAGGGGAGAATTATGTGGATAAAAAGACAAAAGGAAACGAAGAGGGACTTTCCTGGTATGCGTTATCCTTAATTGGAGTCGGGTGTATTATCGGTACGGGCTTCTTTTTAGGGTCAAGCATCGGGATTCAAATGGCTGGTCCAGTGGTCCTATTGGCTTTTCTAATTGCAGGGATAGGGACTTATATTGTTTATGACTCACTCGGAAGAATGTCCGCTCAAGACCCTCAAAAAGGATCATTTCGGGCATATGCGAAAAAGGCATTTGGTCCATGGGCTGGGTTTACAAGTGGATGGGTATATTGGATGTCAGAAATGCTCATTACTGGAAGTCAACTTACAGCTCTTTCAATCTTTACGAAATTTTGGTTTCCGAATATCCCTTTATGGGTATTTTCCGCTTTTTATGCCGTTCTAGGTATTGTTGTTGTTCTTCTAGGTAATAAAGGGTTCGAAAAAATAGAAAATCTCCTCGGTGTGATTAAGATTTCAGCTATTTTAATGTTTATAATTATTGCAATTCTTGCTTTAACTGGGGTTATTGACGGTCAAAAGGGGTTTGATCATTTCCCTAATACCAAAAATGAAATATTACCAAATGGATTAAAAGGCTTATGGTCTGCTCTAATTTTCGGATTTTACGCTTTTGGCGGAATAGAGATTATGGGGATTATGGCCACACGTTTAAAGAACAAAGATGATGCTCCAAAAGCAGGGAAAATCATGCTCATCGTCTTAACGATCATTTACCTCATATCAATATTTCTAGCTGTTACAATGATTCCGTGGCAAGAACATTCCGATAAAAAAAGTCCATTTGTTAGTGCTCTTCATGAATATGCCAACTTAGGGTTTGTCCCTCATGTGTTTAATGGGGCTCTTATTATTGCGGGTTTCTCGACCATGGCAGCATCGTTATTCGCTATAACAACGATGTTAGTAACAATGGCAGACGACCATGATGCTCCAAAATTACTAGCGAAGCAAGGGAAATTAAAAGTACCTCCAATAGCTTTAATGGTCACGATATCAGGTTTAGTTGCTTCCATAGTCACTGCACGTTTGATGCCGGATTCCATTTATGAATATATTACAACGGCAGCTGGACTAATGCTTTTATACAATTGGATCCTAGTTTTATTTTCAGCTCCGCGTCTCATTACTTTTTCTCGCTGGGACCATATCAAAAGGTTTATTGGGATGGGGCTTATCCTTTTAGCCATTTCAGGCACTTTATTACATGCTTCTTCCCGACCTGGATTATTTGTCAGTCTGTTAATCGTGCTTATAATCATTTGCGCTGACATCATCTCCCATTTTGTGAAAGATCGGGCTAAAAAGAGAAAAATCAACACACACAATGGTAAGATAAAAAGCCATCGACACTATCGTAAACGGCAATAAGCCCCTTTTTATTAGGGGCTTTTAGATTAGTTCATAAAGATTTTTAACGCTTCAAACCCGAAATATAAGCCGAAACCAATTAAGGATATAGAAGAGATGATCGTGATTATTGTTAGCAGTTTTGTTGTGAGTAATTTCCTAAAGCTACTTGCAACTGCTGCCATACACACGTCCCAAATGACAAGTCCTAAAATGATGGCACTGCTAAAGTATAATAGCTCTGTGTGTTCGTACATGGTTGCCGTTTTTGCTAATACTGACCCATATATACCTAACCAAAATAAAATAGTTAGCGGATTAGAAATGGACATGAAAAACCCAGTGATGAAGGATTTGGATAAAGATGCATCCCTGTTTCCATTGCTAAGTACAATTTTTCCAGCACCTATTAACCCCTCCACACCTGTGTAGACCAATACAAAAAATCCGAATAACCATAAAAATATTTTTACTATAGGAATTTCAATAAACTGAGAAAATCCTAAAAAAACGAGTAGCATATAAAAAATGTCTGCTATTACAGACCCTAGGCCTAGCACCCACGCGTTCAAAAAGCCATGTTTAATGCCTTTATCCATTTGTGCAGCATTAATGGGACCAATTGGAGCAGCAAGTGATAAACCTAGTAGCACATAACTGAAAAATACACCCAAAGCAAATTCCCTCCAATCAAATACAACTGCTCGTACACATTGTATTCATGAAGGATTGCTTGTACGACAAAAAGATAAATGTGAATTCAGAAAAAAAGTCCCCTCAACAGGGTTATGTTGAAGGGAATAGGGGTTAGTCGTTCTCTTGGTATTCCGAATCTATTCGTTCATTTAGGTAAGTATTAAGAGTTGTTGCAAATTGAATAGATTGAAGACTCATCTCCTCTTCAATCCCGTAACTATTCGTTTGCTTTTTATCAGGAATTTGGAAGTTATTCTGCTTTCTATAATCCATTAGTAGTCTCCTTTCTTATACAATGTAATGTTAGTATATACACTTTCGTAGTATTTATTGGGAAAATGTTTTCTATACAAATTTTCACAACAGTGGTATAATCTAATTAATGGATAAAAAGCGGAATAGAAAATCCAATTATTATAAAAAGGGTGATAGATTGGTCTTCTTTTTTATAATAGCTGGATTTTTTATTATTTAGCTACTTTTAGGAGGGGAAATATGGGATTCGGAAGAAAAAATCAAGAAGAAGTTGTGAAAGAAGAAACAAAGGTGTGGGTTTGCTCATCAGAAAGTTGCAAGTGTTGGATTCGTGACAATTTTAAAAGCACCGAAAGCCCAAGCTGCCCCTTATGTCATAGTGAAATGAAGCAATCAACGAAAATCATAGAAGTGTTAAACAACCCAAGTAAGTCATATTAATATGATAGAGAAAGGCTAGTCCTAGCCTTTCTCAGAGTTTTTCTCCTACTCGGTTGGAAGGATGAGTTGATAGAAAAGAACATCCTGCCAATCATCGAATTTAAACCCAACCTCTTTAAAATGTCCTGCCAATGTAAATCCAAACTTCTTATGTAAGGCAATACTTCCTTCGTTTCCTGCCGTTATCCCTCCAATCATTGTATGGAATCCGTGTTCTTTTGCTCTAGCAATTAACTCAGACATTAGTGCAGTGCCAATCCCTAAGCCCCTTGCCGCTGAAGATATGTAGATTGATAATTCGGTGGTTGAATTGTATGCAGGTTTTTCACGGAATGGACTTAAGCTCCCATAACCAACCACTTCACCATGCCATTCAGAAACAATTAGTGGATATTTACCACCGTATTTGGCAAACCAAGTTTTTCTCTTCTCTAATGATTCAGGTTCCAAATCAAAGGTGGCAGTTGTGTTTACGATGGCTTCATTATATATTGATAAAAGGATAGGTAAATCATTAATATGTGCTTCGCGTATCTTCAGCATGGTAAATCCTCCAATAAGATAAAATATGTACTATTTTACCTTTTCAATGAGTAAATGAAAATAAAAATGTAATGATTATTAATAAAAAGGAGTACATTTCCTTGTGATTATGACTCAGCAATACTTTACTGTAACAAGAAAAATTGTAGATGGTACTCAGGTAGTCTTACACGAAGAGCAATTATTAAAGATGTATGAAGATAAGATTACTACAATTGCTTCCACTTTTTCATTTTCGGATGTTCATGATATTTCTTTTAGAAAATTGACAAAAGAGTTAGGTATTCTATATTTACATACGAATCAAGGATTGTTTCCTTATAAGGTGAGAGAAGAGCCACGCTGCTTTATTGAAACGTTTTATAAGCTGAAAAATTAGTGATAAAGTCACTGTGGTGGCTTTTTTATTTTGCCCGATATCTCAAAAAGTTGAATACCTTATATTGGAGCATGTGTCAGTAAACAATAAGCGGAATGTAGGTTAAAAACCCCTGGAAGAGAGCAAATTAAAGATGCTTCACTAAATGAAATCAGGGGGGTCACACGAATGATAAAGAATAAAGTACTTCTTACAGCGATGTCATCATTTATGACACTTGGTTTATTGTCCGCTTGTGGAGTGGACGATAACAACTTAAACAACGACGATGATGTCAATTATAGACCGGTTAGATACAACCAAAATGATGATAACGGAATCTTAGACAACAATAACGGTAACCGTGGAAATGGGATCTTTAATAACGATAACGATGACCGTGATAATAATATTTTTGACAATGATCGAGACAATCGAAATAACAATATCCTGGACAATGATCGAAATGATCGGGATAACAACATCTTTAATGATGATAATGACGACAATGACTTAGATTTAGATCTTAATGATGACGATAACAATAAGGATCGTAACGGTCTTGGCGGAAATAATGGAAATATGACAGGTAGAAATCGTTAAGAAGTGGGGTTGGGCATAGAAATATGCTCAACCTTTTTTAATATTTGAACTTTTTGTGACAGACTGTTATAATTATTACAAAATTCAGTATAGATCGTGGAGGTGTCACATGCTTCGAACAATTATTGCTGGGATCGGTGGTTTTTTTCTAGTTTTTTTGGAGACATTTTTAGTGATGAAGTTAAAAGGTTGGCACTCAATTGAAATTGGAGGTATTGCACCATTCGTGAGTGTATGGGCAATGAATTTCTTTTTATTATTCACAATGCTCTCGCATGCCCACTTATGGTATGAAAAGGTCCAAAATGAGCGCAATCAGGCTCAACCCGAAGGAAAATAATTGGAGTATCCAACATTTTGAATGGATGCTTTTTTTTTTGACCTAATAAAAATCTGTAAAATAAAACAACCAAAAAGCTTCATAAGTTGAAGTCCTTTTGGTTGTTTTTTATTATACTTCTTCTAGTTCAGATATATCAACCGTGGATCTTTCTTCCAATGGTCCACGCAAATGAACGGTTGCGGTCTTCCCGTCTTCATGCAGCTCGTCAATCCACACAGAAGCACCGTTATACTCCACGTGAATATCTGCTGATGATGATAATATTTGCTTTACTCTTCTAGAATCCATAATTATAGCCTCCTTATCTAATTCATTTACTACTTTCCCCAAACAGTTAGTAAAACATGTGAATGTTTTTAAGTGAATTCCTTCATTTTCTCATAGGTAAATGGTAGAATTTTGTCGAAATTTTGATAGTTTTTGATAATTTGAGAAAGATTTTGATAGAAAGTGATTGATTTTCGAGAGGGGTTATAGTACTCTAGACTCAAGAAATAAAAAAAGAAAGCGTTTTAATGAGGTGATGCATTGTTAACACCAGAGCGCCATCGCTTGATTTTGCAGCAATTAAAAGAAAAAGGTGTTGTGAAAATACAAGACCTAGTAGATTTAACAAATTCATCAGAGTCAACGATTAGAAGGGACTTAACACAACTAGAAGATGATAAGTTCTTAAAAAGAATACATGGTGGTGCTGCCAGGTTACAGGGAAAGCTACAAGAACCGAGCATGGTCGAAAAAGCCACCAAAAACCTTCAACCAAAGAAAAGAATTGCCAAGTATGCCTCTAACTTAGTGGAAGAAGGAGATTGTATTTTTCTTGATGCAGGATCAACAGTAATGGAAATGATTCCTTACTTACCAAAAAACATTGTGGTCGTGACAAACGGACTTATGCATGTAAAACCTTTACTAGATAGAGACATCCCAATGTATCTAATCGGTGGGTATGCAAAACCTAAGACGAATGCCATTATTGGTCGAGGAGCGCTAACAAGTTTAGAGCTATACCGTTTTGACAAATGCTTTATGGGAGTGAATGGAATCCATACTCAATTTGGGTACACCACACCTGATCAAGAAGAAGCAATGATTAAACAATCAGCTATTTCTCTCTCAAGAGAAGCATTTGTATTAAGTGATGAATCGAAGTTTTCAGAAATAGCATTCGCTAAAATTGCTGACTTACATGAAGCGTCGATCATTACAGATGATCTGAACAGTGAGTTCCAAGATCAATACATGAGCAAAACGACAATAAAGGTTGTGAAAGAATGATTTACACCGTAACACTCAATCCTTCCCTGGATTACATTGTGGAGGTAGAAGACTTAACACTGGGTGATTTGAATCGTACAAAAAATGAGTCGAAATTTCCTGGTGGAAAAGGAATAAATGTTTCAAGATTACTAAAAAGAATGGGTGTACCTAGTAAAGCTTTAGGTTTTGTTGGTGGTTTTACAGGACTTTACATTAAGAATTATTTGCAGAATGAAGACATTGAAACAAAATTTGTTGAGGTTCATGAAGATACGAGAATTAATGTAAAGTTGAAATCCAATAGCGAAACAGAAGTCAATGCAAAAGGACCAACCATTACAGAAGCAGATTTTAAAAAGCTTCAGGATCAGATATCTCAATTAACTTCAGAAGATACTCTAGTATTAGCAGGAAGCATTCCATCAAGTATGGAGTCAAGTACGTATGAGAAACTAGTGTCTATCTGCCATCTAAACCAAACAAAGTTTGTTGTAGATGCAGAAGGAGATTTATTAAAGAAAGTTCTACCGTTTAAACCTTTTCTTATTAAGCCAAATCACCACGAACTTGGTGAATTATTTAATACAAGTTTTTCAACTGCAGAAGAAGTGGTTCCTTATGCTCGTAAGCTTGTAGAAATGGGAGCAGAAAATGTCATTGTTTCCTTGGCAGGAGAAGGAGCCGTGTTAGTAAATCGTGAGGTTGCTTACCTTTCAAATGTACCAAAAGGTGAAGTGAAAAGTTCTGTTGGAGCAGGAGATTCAATGGTGGCCGGCTTTCTAGCCAAATACGAAGACACGAAAGAGATTGAGGAAGCGTTTCGTTACAGTGTTGCATCTGGAAGTGCAACTGCATTTTCAATTGGTTTAGCAACGGAAGAAATGATAGAAACACTATATACAAGCGTTAACATTACAAAGTTCTAAGGAGAAAAAGAGATGAAAATAACTGAGATTTTAACAAAAGAAACCATTCATCTAAACCTTTCAGGCTCAACAAAGTCTGAAGCGATTGATCAGCTCGTTGATGTATTAGATCGCGCTGGAAAGCTAGAGGATGCAAAAGAATTTAAGGCGGGCATTTTAAAGCGTGAAGAGCAAAGTACTACAGGAATTGGCGAAGGAATCGCCATTCCTCATGCAAAAACGAAGGCAGTTAAATCAGCTTCAATTGCGTTTGGTAAGTCGGTAAATGGAAT
Source organism: Robertmurraya mesotrionivorans (assembly GCF_050971805.1). Lineage (NCBI taxonomy): Bacteria > Bacillati > Bacillota > Bacilli > Caryophanales > Bacillaceae > Robertmurraya > Robertmurraya mesotrionivorans. The sequence goes on from NZ_JBPCCH010000005.1 coordinate 18,280, forward strand.
TGACTACGATTCACTGGATGGTCAACCTGCACATTTATTCTTTATGATTGCAGCTCCAGAGGGGGCGAATAATACTCATTTGGAAGCGCTCGCAAGACTTTCATCTATCTTGATGAAAAATGAAGTAAGAGAAGCATTATTAAACGCTAATACAGAAAGAGATGTTTTGAACATTATCGATCAGTACGACCAGGAAGAGGAAGGGGACGAGGAAACGATGTCTGGGGAAAAGAAATTTATCGTTGCTGTTACTGCTTGTCCAACTGGAATTGCGCATACGTATATGGCTGCTGATTCTCTTAAGGCTAAGGCCGCTGAACTAGGTGTAGACATTAAAGTTGAAACAAGAGGTTCTGGCGGAGCAAAGAACGTCTTAACGCCTGCAGAAATTGAAAGAGCAGTTGCTGTAATTGTTGCAGCGGATACAAATGTTGAAACCGATCGTTTTAGTGGTAAGCATGTTATTGAAACAAAAGTAGCGGACGGAATTCGTAAACCGAAGGAACTTATTGAAAGAGCTCTAAAACAAGATGCCCCAATTTTCAAGGGGAGTGGGAATGCCTCTTCTACTTCATCTGAGCAAAAAGGTCAAGGTGTTGGTGCTACAATTTACAAACACCTAATGAGTGGTGTATCTAATATGCTTCCATTCGTTGTAGGTGGAGGAATATTAATTGCAATCTCTTTCATGTTCGGTTACAACGCTTTTAATCCAGAAGATCCTTCTTATCACCCAATTGCAGAAGCATTAATGACAATCGGTGGTGGTAGTGGTGCATTTGGGTTTATCGTTCCCATTTTAGCAGCGTTTATTGCAATGAGTATCGCTGATCGTCCTGGCTTTGCAGCTGGTGCTGTTGGAGGTTTATTAGCTAATAGTGGTGGTGCAGGGTTCTTAGGTGGAATTATTGCAGGTTTCTTAGCAGGTTATATTGTTGTTGGTCTGAAAAAGCTGTTAACAAGTTTACCATCATCTCTTGAAGGTATTAAAACGATTCTTTTATATCCTTTACTAGGTATTGCTCTTACAGGTTTTGCAATGATTTATATCGTAAATGGTCCAGTTGGAGCGCTTAATACAGGAATTACTAATTGGTTATCGGGTCTTGGTACAGGAAATGCAGTATTACTAGGATTAGTACTAGGTTTAATGATGGCATTTGATATGGGTGGACCGATTAATAAGGCTGCGTATGTATTTGGAACTGGGTTGTTAGCAAATGGGGTATATGAGCCAATGGCTGCAGTTATGGCAGCAGGTATGGTTCCTCCACTTGGAATTGCGATTGCTACTACTTTCTTTGGCAAGAAGTTTACAAAACAAGAAAGAGAAGCAGGTAAAGTTAACTATATTATGGGATTATCTTTTATCACAGAAGGAGCTATTCCTTTTGCGGCGGCTGATCCACTTCGTGTTATTCCTTCACTAATGGCTGGTTCAGCGGTGGCTGGGGCATTAACAATGATGTTTGGTATTGGATTACGTGCACCACACGGTGGATTATTCGTAGTGCCGTTAGTTGATGGCGGATGGTTTATGTATTTAATCGCTATCGTTGCTGGAGCGATCGTGTCAGGAGTATTACTTGGGCTAGTAAAGAAACCAATTCAAGAATAAATCGTCAAGGTCAGTGGGTACCACTGGTTAAATAAAAAAGTAAAGTCGTACTGGAAGCAGTACGACTTCTTTTTAAGCACTTTTTTTCTCGGGTTTTATTCCAAATAGTATCACAAGTAAACCAATCGCACTTATACCAGCTAGTATATAAAATAGGGAAGCTTGGAGATGTTTTTGAAGAATCGCCATGATAGGTGGACCAGCTGCTACGCCAATAAATCTCATTGAACTGTAGATAGAGGAAATCGTGCCTCTCTCCTCCATCTCGATTCCTTCTGTAATGAATGCATCTAAGCAAGGAAGTCCAACACCTATTCCAATGCCACCAATGGTAAACATCGATATCATAAACCATAAATTATTAGAAAAGCTTAGAGAAGCCGTACTAATGGCTAGTAAAACGATTCCGACGAAGGTAATCCACTTCATCAAAACTTTATTTTCTTTAATCATTTTTCCTGTAATATACGATGCAAGGCATAGTGCTCCGAGTGGGATTGTTAAAAACAAACCTTTTTTCACATCTTTAATGTTATACTGCTTCTCCAATATATCTGAAAGGTAAAATAATACTCCGAATAATACAAACATGAGAATAACTCCGACAATAAATACGGTATAGAGCCAACGACCATTTTGAATAAAGATTTTCTTTACCTTTTGGAAAAACTTCTTAAATGGAATTGGTTCAGTTCTCTTCTTTGGATTTTGAACGAGAAAGAGAGTTAAAAGAATAGATATGATACAAAATGCAGGGATAGCCCAGAATGGGAGATGCCAGAAAAAACTTGCTAAAAAGGCTCCAAGGATGGGGCTTAATACTTTTCCCAAAGTGTTTGATGTTTCAATCACGCCAAGAGAGCTACTAACCTCTTCCTCACTTTTAAACATGTCTCCAATCAGTGGCATAACAATAGGGAATGCCCCTGCTGCACCAACACCCTGCAAAGCCCTGCCCAGTAGAATTATCCAGTAAGGATCATCGATCTTCCAAGAGGCCCATCCAGAAATAAGCCCCCCGATTCCAGCGATGAAAAGACTTGGGATTATTACCTTTTTTCTTCCAATATGGTCAGAAAGATAACCGGCGATTGGGATCAGTAATATAGCAACAATTGAATAAACAGTAATAATCATACTTGTTTGGAAGGGAGAAATATTAATTTTCTTTTCCATAACGGGAAGTACCGGTATCAGCATGGAGTTACCAAGTGTCATAACGAGAGGAATAGATGATAAAGAAAGCACTGCCCACCTTTGATTATGGTGTTTACCATCCCCCTTCTTTTTATTTTTTTTATATTTTTTCCCGTTTCTAGATTTATAAGAATTTGACATTTCGACCCGCCTTCATTCATTTTTTATAAGAAAGGGACCTTTTCACCTAATTAGGTAATTACTCGCATAACTATAATATGGACCTAAGAATCAAAACTCATGAGTTTTTTTCATTACATAAAAATGGATTTTCCAAACATTGTAGGCTAAAATATGTATCATTAGATGAAGTGTATGGGGTGACAAGATGGGAGAAATAATAACGCTTAGTGTTGGTAAACCGAAAGCTTTTATGTGGAAAGGGAAAAACGAAAGCTCAGGAATTGGAAAAGGAAAGGTATCTGTAGCCGAGTTAACAAAAGATGGATTTGTTGGAGATGGTGTCGCAAGTTTAGAATACCATGGGGGACCAGAGCGGGCGGTATGTGTTTATTCTTTTGAACATTATAAGCAATGGGAAAAGGAGTTTGGAGTTAAGCTTTCCCCACCAGCCCTTGGAGAAAACCTATGTGTAACAGGTATGCTTGAAAGGGATGTTTACATAGGAGATGTATATTCCCTTGGGAATGCTGTTGTTCAAGTCACGCAAGGTCGTGTTCCTTGCTCCAAAATTTCGAAGTTCAATGATATAGATCTCTTTTTAAAAAGAATTGTCGAGACAAACTATACGGGTTATTTCTTTAAGGTGCTGCAGGAAGGAACCGTACATAGTGAAGGGAAGCTTGAATTGTTAGAAAGAACTCAAGAAAAAGTTTCTATCATTTATGCCAATCAAATTTTCCTTCATGATAAGAAAAATAGAGAGGGTTTAAAAGACTTATTAGAAGTAAATGAATTGGCACATGTGTGGAGAGAAAATGTAGAAAAACTGTTAGCAAAAACCGTTTAATTTCATTTTTAAAAATTTTCAGTTTTTATTATTGACTTTTTTAGGTAAATCTTATATGATAATAAACAATTAAAGACTACGGCGTTGATGAAGAGTAGTACCTTTTACAGAAACTATAGAGAGCTGATGGTTGGTGCAAATCAGTGTGGAAGTATTAGGGAATGGACTTCGGAGCCTCCAAACCGAACCTTTATAAAAAGTAGTAGGCCTTGGCGAAAGTCTCATCGTTACAAGAGACAGATATTTGTTGCTTCATAAAAAGCAAAGATATCTGTAAAGTGAGCTAATAAATTTAGCTAATAAAGGTGGCACCACGGGTTTCTCGTCCTTTTTCAGGAGAGAAGCCCTTTTTGTATTTCATAAAAGAAAATCGTCGATTAAGAGTAGTACGCTAAGTTTGTTTGAAACAGAGAGTCGGGATTGCTGAGAACCGATCAAACCCTTGGCTGAATGGACTTATGAGAGTGGTCTTGAACGTGGAGTAGGGACCAACGGAATTCCACCGTTACAAGGAACTTAAGGGAGCATATATGCTCTGAACCTGAGGTGGCACCACGATGATATTCGTCCTCTATACGTAGTTTTCTGCGTATAGGGGACTTTTTTTATTTATAAGGAGGGAAAAACCATGAACGCCAATGTTCAAAACATTATTATTGAAGAAATTCTTGGTGATACGTTAACACCCATTTCTATATTTCAGCGACTCAAAGGTGTGAAGAAATGTTTATTAGAAAGCTCGTTAAAGCACGAGCACTCAGGCAGATATTCCTTTATAGCAGCTAATCCTGCAGTGGAGCTAAAGGGCAGCGGAAATAACACGATCCTTATAAAAAAACAAAGCAGTGAAACCCTCAGAGCTAACCCTCTCGAGGTGCTGAAAAAGATTGTACCGAATATTGAAAATGATTTTATGAAAGAAATCCCTTTTATTGGCGGTGCTGCAGGTTTTGTAAGCTATGACATCGTTCGTTATTACGAGGAAATCGGTGAAATACCGAGAGACGAAATGATCATCCCAGAAGTTCATTTTCTATTATTTGAAACAATCGTTGTTTTTGACCATTTAACTCAAAAGGTGTTCATTGTTGGAATTCCGATCGTCGAACAATCTTCTTTGGAGAATATAAAAGGTTTGGTCGAAGAAACAAAGAATCAGATTTTAAACGAAAGGGAAGAAGCACCTTCACCAGTTTCCATTTCTTCCTATGAAGCATCAATCTCAAAAGAAGAGTTCATTGATAGAGTGAAAAAAGCAAAGGAGTACATTGTAGAAGGCGATATATTCCAAGTCGTCCTTTCCCAAAGGATGAGAGCAACAATACAGGGGGATCCCTTTTCATTTTATCGTAAACTTAGAGTTCAGAATCCTTCGCCTTATATGTATTATTTCGATTTTGATGAGTATGTGGTCGCAGGGGCATCACCAGAAAGCTTGATGAAAGCAGTCGGGGAAACCGTCTACACGAATCCAATTGCAGGAACGAGACCTAGAGGGAAAACTCCGGAGGAAGATGAGCAACTGAGTGTGGAATTGATTCAAGATGAAAAAGAATTAGCTGAGCATCGAATGCTCGTTGACCTTGGCCGAAATGATTTAGGTAGAGTTTGTGAATTTGGTAGTGTGCAGATTAGCAAGTACATGGATATCGAGAAATACAAGCATGTGATGCATATTGTGTCAGAAGTAAAAGGAACGTTGAAGAGAGAGTTTCATCCAATCGATGCATTGATTGCATGCCTACCGGCAGGTACCGTTTCAGGAGCACCAAAAATTCGGGCGATGGAAATCATAAACGAACTTGAGGATGTCAAGAGGGGCATTTACTCAGGAGCAGTCGGTTATTACTCTGCTAACGGAAATATCGACTTTGCTCTTGCTATTCGAACAATGGTGGTTAAGGATTCAAAGGCATATATTCAAGCTGGGGCAGGAATTGTGTATGATTCGGTTCCAGAAAAAGAATACGAAGAAACCATTCACAAAATGAAAGCTTTCTTGGAGGTTGAAAAATGATTTTACTAATTGATAATTATGATTCCTTTACCTTCAATCTATATCAATATTTAGGTGAACTGGGAGAACAAATGGTTGTAAAAAGAAATGATAGTCTCACAGTAGAAGACATTATTGAGCTATCTCCAAAAGCAATTGTGATTTCTCCAGGACCAGGACGCCCAGAACAAGCTGGGATATGTATTGAAGTCATTCGACAGTTATACACAAAGATACCTATCCTTGGCATATGTTTAGGACATCAGGCAATTGGTCATGCTTTTGGAGCGACGGTCTCAAAAGCGAAAGAAATTATGCACGGTAAAATTTCGAAGATTTCTCATGAGAAGACAGAGCTTTTTAAAGAATTTGAAGAACCTTTGGAGGTAATGAGATATCATTCCCTTGTTATTGAAAAAGGGACACTTCCAAACACGATACAAGTACTTGCTACTTCCATTGATGATGGCGAGATTATGGCGATTAAACACAAAGAGGCACCTTTATATGGGTTTCAATTTCATCCCGAATCAGTTGGGACAGAAAGTGGGAAGAAACTAATTCAAGCATTCCTAACATCAATTGGAGAGGAGTTTCTAAATGAGAGAGTATCTACAAAAACTGTCTGAAAACAAATCATTGTCGCAAATAGAGATGAAAGATGCAGTAAGGAAACTTTTTTCCGACGAAGTAACTGATAGTGAAATTGCTGCATTTCTTATCGGATTGAAGACAAAAGGAGAAACGGTGGAGGAAATTGCTGGTTTAGTTCAGGCAGTTCGTGAAAATTCACTCACCTTTACCAAAAAAGTGGAGAATGTAATGGATAATTGTGGCACAGGTGGGGATGGTTCGAAAAGCTTCAATGTAAGTACTACCTCTGCATTTGTTATTGCTGGCGCTGGTATTCCAGTTGCAAAGCATGGAAACAGAAGTATCTCTAGTAAAACAGGAAGTGCTGATGTTCTGGAGTATTTAGGTATTAATTTAACCTTAACCCCTGAAGAAGCAGAAGAATGTTTAGAAGAGGTTGGGATTAGCTTTTTATTTGCTCCACATGTACATCCAAAAATAAAAAACATTATGAAAGTGAGAAGAGAGTTAAAAATACCTACGATATTTAACTTAATTGGACCATTAACAAATCCAATGGAACTTGATTATCAATTACTAGGAATATATAGAAGAGATTTGCTTCAGACCTTTGGTGAGGTTCTTCATACCTTAGGAAGAAAAAGGGCTGTTGTAATAAACGGAGCAGGATTTATGGATGAAGCATCATTACAAGGGGAAAATCATTTAATCATTGTTGATAACGGTTCGATTTCAGAAAAGATAATTAGCCCTGGAGAGATTGGTTTATCTTCATACCCTAACGAAGCAATTATCGGTGGAAATGCCATGAGAAATGGGGAAATATTATTATCTGTTCTGAATGGAGAAAAAGGAGCCTGCCGAGATACCGTGTTGTTCAATGCAGGGATTGGGATTTATGCAAGTGGAAAAGCGAATTCCATTGTAGAAGGGATCGCAAAAGCAAAAGAGAGTATTGATAGCGGTTCGGCGAAACAGAAACTTGAAAGTCTAATTGCAAAAGGGAAAAAATTCAAAAAGGAAGGAGTCGTGTAAGTATGGAGACGATTCTTGACAGGATTATTGCTGAGAAACAGAAGGAAGTACTTATTTTAAAAGAACAACCAGTGCTAAAGGAAGTTGACAGAAAGCATGTGTCTTTTATTCAAAAGTTACAACAAGCGGAAGAAGTGAAAATTATTGCAGAGTTTAAAAGAGCATCTCCCTCCAAAGGAGCAATTAATTTAGATTGTGATCCGTCTGAACAGACCCTACAATATGTTCAAGCAGGTGCAGATGCGGTAAGTGTTTTGACAGATCGTACTTTCTTTAAAGGAGATTTCCGAGACTTGGAAGAAGTGAGAAAGACGATCACGGCACCTATTCTTTGCAAAGATTTTATTATTGATCCTATTCAAATTGATTACGCAAAGCATGCGGGTGCTAATCTTATTTTGTTAATAGCTGCTGCTTTAGATTTAGAGACTTTGCATTCGCTATATCATTACGCCACTAGCAAAGGTCTTGAGGTACTCATGGAGGTACACAATGAGGCAGAATTAGAAAAAGTGTTAACTACTAATAACGTCTTAATTGGTGTAAACAATCGGAACCTAAAAACATTTGAAGTCGATTTAGCAACAACAGAAAAATTAGCACCTATAATTATTCAGTCCAATAGATACTTAATAAGTGAGAGTGGTATCGCTACTACAGAGGATGTAAGAAGAGTGGTAGCGGCTGGTGCTTCAGGTATTTTAGTAGGTGAAACGTTTATGAGGCATGAAAAGCCGGAAGAAGCATTACGGTCGATGAAGCTTCCGTTAAGAAGGGTGGCTTCTAATTGAAAGTAAAAATATGTGGAATCACTGACATACATGCAGCAAAAGTTGCTGTGGAAGCAGGAGCAGATGCAATTGGTTTTGTTTTTGCAGAAAGCAAACGAAAGGTAACGATTGAACAAGCCAAAACCATTATTGACACCCTTCCAGATCATGTATTAAAAGTTGGTGTGTTTGTAAATGAGGATGTAGATACCATCCAAGATATTGTTAAAAAGACAGGATTAACAATGGTTCAGCTTCATGGTGATGAAAATTCTGATGTTTGTAAAAAATTTTCAGTACCAGTCATCAAGGCATTAGGTGTATCATCAAAGAAGGATTGTGAGAAAATTCAGGAATATCCATGTGAATATATTCTTTTAGATAGTCCTAAAGGAAAATACCGAGGTGGTAACGGGGAGACGTTTCCATGGGAGGTCGTGGACTCAATGGCTATAAAAGGGAAGAAGCTTATTGTAGCAGGTGGGCTTAACATCAATAATGTCTCGTTAGCTATTCAGTCACTTCAGCCATATATGGTTGATGTTAGTAGTGGAGTGGAGACGAATGGCAAAAAGGACGATGAGAAAATGATTCATTTTCTTAAGGAAGCAAAAATGGGAACAGGGGAGAGTTGTAAATGACGACATATGTAATGCCGGATGAAAAAGGCCATTTTGGTATATACGGGGGCAGATTTGTACCAGAAACGTTAATGCAAGCAGTTTTAGAGCTAGGCAAGGCTTATGAGGAAGCAAAAAATGATGAAAGCTTCCAAAAGGATCTAGCCTACCTACTAAAAGAGTATGTAGGAAGAGAAACACCTTTATATTTTGCTGAAAATTTATCAAAGCATGCGAAAGGTGCAAAAATCTATTTAAAGAGAGAGGATTTAAATCATACAGGCGCTCATAAAATTAATAACACGGTCGGTCAAGCGCTGTTAGCAGTAAGAATGGGAAAAAAGAAAATTGTTGCTGAAACCGGTGCTGGTCAGCATGGGGTAGCTACTGCAACGGTTTGTGCTCTATTAAATCTGGAGTGCGTTATATTTATGGGAGAGGAAGATATTAAAAGACAGCAACTGAATGTGTTTCGCATGGAGTTGCTAGGTGCAAAGGTAGTATCTGTTACCTCCGGAAGCCGAACGCTTAAGGATGCATGTAACGAAGCACTGCGCTATTGGGTTTCAAATGTGACAGATACTCACTATATTTTAGGATCTGTAATGGGACCACATCCGTTTCCGATGATGGTAAGAGATTTTCAAAGTGTGATCGGAAAGGAAACGAAGCAGCAATATAATGAGAAATTTGGTAAAAACCCAGAAGCAATTGTAGCATGTATTGGTGGTGGGAGTAACTCGATGGGGATGTTTTATCCATTTATTGAGGATAGTGAAGTACAGCTAATAGGTGTAGAAGCTGCTGGTCATGGGATTGATACGGAGCAGCATGCAGCTTCACTAACAAAAGGAAAGCCAGGAGTATTACACGGTGCTCTTATGTATTTGTTACAGGATAATGCTGGCCAAATCCAAGAGGCTCATTCCATTTCTGCTGGTTTAGATTATCCTGGAGTGGGGCCAGAACATAGTTACTTAAAAGATATCGGAAGAGTGCAGTACGAAAGCATTACTGATCAAGAAGCATTAGAAGCATTGAAATTGTTGTGTAGGCTTGAAGGAATTATTCCTGCTCTTGAAAGCGCACATGCAGTAGCATATGCCATAAAACATGCGCAAACAATGACAGAAAATGAGTCAATTGTCGTCTGCCTTTCAGGTCGTGGAGATAAAGATGTACAAACTATTCAAGCAAATATGAAGGAGGCATTGTAATAATGAATCGCATTGAAAAGGCGTTCCATAGCCTAAAAGAGAACAATAGGAAGGCATTTGTGCCGTATCTGATGGCAGGGGACGGAGGATTAGATCAGTTAATGGATCAATTGATCTTTTTAGAAAATTGCGGAGCAACGGCAATAGAAATTGGAATTCCCTTTTCAGATCCAGTAGCAGATGGACCAGCTATTCAAGAAGCTGGGATTCGAGCATTACAATCGGGTACAACCTTAAAGGAAGTATTGTCAGCGATTCAAACAATTCGTCCGATTGTATCAACCCCACTTATTTTAATGACTTATATGAACCCGATTTATGCTTACGGAATTGGTTCGTTTATTCATGACGCGGTTAAGGCTGGAATAGACGGCTGTATTATTCCTGACTTGCCAATTGAAGAGGAACAATTAATTGCTCCTCACTTACAAGATGCAAATATTGAGTTAATACGTCTAGTTACTTTAACAAGCCCTCTTGAAAGAATAGAAGAAATCGCAAAGAAAGGTCGAGGTTTCTTATATGCGGTCACAGTTACAGGAATAACAGGTGCTCGTACAGAATTTAATAATAGTGTTTCCGAATACTTAAAGGATATAAAGAGCGTAAGTCCTATCCCAGTGCTTGCTGGATTTGGGATATCCACTCCTGAACAAGTGGTAGAATTAGGTTCTTACTGCGATGGAGTAGTTGTTGGCAGTAAAATTGTCCAATACTTCCATGAAAAGAAATTAACTGAAATTGAACATTTAATTCAAGCATCCAAAACTGCAGACGTATCATAAAAAATTGTAATCAATCTCCTCACATGAATATGGTGAAACTATCACATCCTATTCATAGGAGGTGAATGAACTTGGATGCACGAAGAAATCAGATAACGCAAGATATTTACGGCTATCGTACAGCTATTGCAAATATAGCACTAGTAGGTGGATGTGGAGCTGAGGGGAACGATTGGGTATTAATTGATGCTGGCGTTCCTTTCTCAGGGAGTTATATTAAACATTTTACTGAACAAGTATTAGGTGGTGGAAAGAAACCAATTGCTATCGTCTTGACGCATGCTCATTTTGACCATGTTGGTGGTCTTTCCTACTTATTAAATGAGTGGCAGGTACCTGTATATATTCATGAACAGGAACAAGAGTATGTAACAGGTAAAAAAGATTATCCACCACCACATCCGTTCATAGAAAAAGGGCTTATGGCGTTGTTATCACCTCTTTATCCAAGAAAAGCGATAAATATTCATTCATATATACGGTTGCTTCCAACAGATGGTTCCATTCCAGAAATGCCTGGTTGGAACTGGATTCATACCCCTGGACACACAGAAGGCCATATTTCATTGTTTCGTGAAAAGGACCGTGTCGTAATCGCGGGTGACGCACTGATTACCGTGAAGCAGGAGTCGGCATTAGCTGTTTTAACCCAAAAGAAAGAGATTCATGCTCCACCAGCATATTTTACTCAAGATTGGGATCAGTCTTTTGATTCGATAAAGAAAATACAGAACCTTAACCCAGAGCTCATTTATACTGGCCATGGAAAGCCAATGGAGAAGATGGAACTGAAAAAAGGTCTAGATTTTCTTATACGACGTTTCGAAAGAGAAATGGTGGGGAATGAAAAATATGTGCATTAAAGGTTAGCCTTAGTAATAATTACTAGGGCGTCTCTTATGTCACAAGTATGTTGTAGGAGGTGGGAAAGTTGTATGAACAAAAAAGATATCAACAGGATGTAAAGCTTATGTTGTCTACCATACAGGAGAAAACAAAATCAATACAAGACACTATTTCTGAAGAAGATTGTTGTATTCTTTCTGAGTTCGATCTTTTACTTAAGCTTGTTTCTGACGCTCAAACTGTTGCATCCTCTTATTATTTAGAGTCATACTTATCACCATATACAACGGAATACAACCAAATTGCAAAGGCTGCATCCAAACTTTCAGAGAAGAGGCACGGAGCATTAATTGTTGTTGAAAGAAAGCAGCCATTAACAGAAATTCTACACAATGGCGTCATAATAGGTGCGAAATTTAGTCAAACTCTTCTTGAAACTATATTTTATCCTGGGAACCCATTGCATGATGGGGCAGTTCTAATACAAAATGATTTTATTCACTCTGCGGGAAATATTTTACCTGTAAGTAATCAAACGTTTCAAAGTAAAAAGCTCGGTACCAGACATAGAGCCGCATTGGGATTATCTGAGTTAACTGACGCAATAATGATTGTAGTTTCAGAGGAAACGGGCCGCATTACATTTGCTATTAATGGGAATTTACATGTAGTTAAAACATAAGGTAGAAATGTTTGGCATTTATTTCATTTCCTGCTATCATCAAATATATCAATTATTATGGGGAAGTGTAAAATGTCATTAACAAATAAAAAATGGTTTCAAGCGATGATCGCTATTATCTTCATACTAATTATTTCTTTATTAGTTAGGGAAAATGCTTTCTTATTTCAACCTCTGATCGTATTGCTGCAGACGATATTTTTGCCATTTGTAGTTGCAGGAATATTATTTTACCTATGTAGGCCTCTAATTTTTTGGTTAGTAAAGAAAAAGGTTCCAAAATGGATGGCAATTCTTTCTGCGTATTTAGCGATTACACTAGTCTTTTATGGCGTCATTCGGTTAATTGGACCAATAATATCTGATCAATTAGACCTTTTTATCAACAATGTACCAAACATGGTAACTTCAGTTGTTGACGGAATCAAATATATACAAGAAAATCGTGACACGTTTCCAGAATTTATTCAACAGGCTATTATTGATGGAAGTAATCAACTGGAGACACAAATAAAAAACAATACCGGTAATATTGCCAATGGGATTTTTTCTATCTTTGGATTTATTGGAGGTTTTATTAATACCATCTTTTATTTGGTGCTAGTTCCTTTTATCCTGTTTTATATGTTAAAGGATAGCAACAATTTTGCACCAAGAGTGGCAAGTTTCTTTAAAAAGGATTTACAACAAGATGTATTACAAATTTTAAAAGAAACAGATAGAACCATCTCTACATATATTCAAGGACAATTGATTGTAAGCTTATGTGTTGGGATCTTACTATATATTGGATATTTAATTATTAGACTTGATTATTCATTAGTTTTAGCTCTGTTTGCAATGTTAATGAATGTCATACCTTTTTTAGGCCCATTTTTAGCCGTAGTTCCTGCCCTTTTTGTTGCGTTATTTCAAGATCCCATCATGCTAGTCTATGTTGCCATCATAACAGTAATTGCTCAACAAGTAGAAGGCAATGTCATCTCGCCACAAGTAATGGGGAAAAGCTTGAATATTCATCCGTTAACGATTATTGTTCTGATTTTAACCGCAGGAAATTTAATGGGATTGTTGGGGATTATTTTTGTTATCCCGGTGTATTCAATAGTTAAGGTACTCGTTACACATGTAATTAAAATATATAGATTAAATAAAAAAGACCTTGCTTCATAAATAGAAGCAAGGTCTTTTTGTTTAGAAGCAAACCAGTTAAGCAAAGGTGTTTTTTAGTTAATTATTAGTAGTTAAAATAAGAAGCACCGACAATGATCAACAAGATAAACAATACAACAAGTAGAGCAAATCCGTTGTTAAAACCTCCGTTATAGCTTTCGCCCATTTTTTTCACCTCCACTTAAAAAGTGAACAGCTTGTATTACTGTCTATTTATCCTATGAAGAAAAGGTCATGGTGGTTGGACGAGTAACCTAGGTCAAACGCACTTTTTTGTTTCATATTTTTGAATTTGTAACCTTTTTGTAACCATAGGAGTCCAATCATATAAAGAGTCGCTTTTCAGAAAGGTGGTTGCTATGAAAAGAAAATGGGTTATTGGACTTTCTATTCTACTTGGATTGTTATTAGCATCGATTGTCATGTACACAAAAGAAACACGTCTTGCAGCAAAGTATGAATTAGGAAATGAACTCGTGGGTGAGATGGTTAACGGTACTCTACCCGTTATTGAAGATAAAACGCAGTTAAACAAGTATTTTTATCAAATTATTAAAGAAGAAAAACAAAATCAAAAGTTTTTTACTGGAATAAAAGAAGAGAAAGCTTCGGAGGTATCCTCCATGGATAATGCTGCTTCTGACACAAGTTCAAAAGCAAGTGGCCAAGAGGTCTCAAGTACAAATGTTCAAGTTCAAGGAATTGATGAAGCAGATATTGTTAAAACAGACGGTGAATATATATATCAAGTAGTAGATGGTAGGGTAAATATCATTTCTGCCAAATCAGCTGAAAAAATGGAACATATGGCGTCCATACAATTTCAACAGTCATTTTCTCCTTCACAATTGTTCTTGGATAAAGGACAGTTATTAATAATAGGCTATAGTTATGAGCCTAAAGCAGTTGGAAAGAAAATAGCGGCAGACAGTTTGTATGCACCTATGAATGAAATGACAAGTGCTCTTGTTTATGATGTAAAGGATCCAACAAAGCCAACTTTGGAAAGAGAAATATCACTGGAAGGATATCTTTCAAGTGCTAGAAAGATAGGGAGTAAGGTTTATTTAATCGCAAATCACTTTCCACAATATTGGTTATTGGAAGATGGGGATGGAGTTGATTTACGCCCAAGATACTCAGACTCTGTAAATAAAGAGGAAGCAACTTCTGCATCTTATGATGAAATACAATATATTCCTGGATCAAAGGAAGCAAATTTTACCACTATTGCTGCTTTTGATCTTGCTGAACCTTCCCAGGAAGCGAAAATTACTACTTACCTGGGGAGTGGAGGTCAGCTGTATATGTCGAAAGAGAACCTCTATTTAGCCCTTACGAACTGGAGATCAGCAGAAGAGCGAAAGGAAGCGTTCACACCAAGTACAATGATATATAAATTTGGGATTAATCAGTTAGATGTTACTTATCAAGGCAATACAGAGGTGGTTGGAACAGTTCTAAATCAATTTTCCATGGATGAACATAATGGTTATTTCCGAGTGGCAACAACCGAAGGAGATAGTTGGGATGAAAGCAAGCCATCCAAAAACCACTTGATCGTATTTGATAAAGATCTAAAACAGGTCGGTGCGCTTTCTGATCTTGCAAAAGGAGAAAGAATCTACTCAGCAAGGTTTATGGGTGATCGCATATATATTGTGACTTTTAAAGAAACGGACCCCTTATTTGTCATAGATGCGTCAGAGCCAAGTAATCCAACAATCCTTGGAGAACTAAAAATTCCAGGATTCAGTAATTATCTGCATCCTTACGATGAGAATCATATTATTGGTTTTGGTTACGATACAAAGCTAGTGACTATGGAGGGAGATAAGGAGCCTAGAGTTTTAACAGAGGGTGTAAAACTTTCCTTATTTGATATAACCGATGTTAGTAATCCAAAAGAAAAGTTTACTGAGATCATAGGGGGAAGAGGAACGTATTCGCCTTTAAATTACGATCATAAAGCATTGCTATATAATAGGGGAAATGGCCTCTTTGCTTTTCCAATCAATGTGTATGAGAGTGTGAAAGGAAATGAGTACGAGCAAAAATTTATTTTCCAAGGTGCTTATGTATATAATGTAAGTGTCGATAAAGGTTTCTCCTTGAAGTCAAAGATCTCTCATATGAAGGGGAAAGAACTGTATGAGGAATGGGACAATGAAATTCAACGCTTGGTATATATTGATGAACAGCTTTATGCCCTATCTCATTCAAAAATAAGTTCATACAGTTTAGAAAACTATGAATTCATTTCAGAATTAGAATTAAAGTAAATGTGAAGGGAGCTATTATGCTCTCTTTTTTCGTTGCTATGTCAATAGTCTTATTCTATAATAATTCGTATCTAGAAATAATAGCCAAAAGCTTTTGTATAAGGAGACTATCTATGATTCGCCGATTTTTTACTTATTATGGGCCACATAAAAAGTTGTTTACGATGGACTTTACTGCGGCTGTAATTGTTGCAATATTAGAGCTAGCTTTTCCGCTCGCTGTTCAATGGTTTATTGATTCTCTTTTGCCTAGTGGAAACTGGTCAATGATTGTTTCTGTCAGCCTAGGATTGCTAGCGTTTTATATTATCTCGACTTTTTTACAGTACATCGTTAATTACTTAGGTCATATGCTAGGAATTAATATTGAGACAGATATGAGACAACAGCTGTTTACCCATGTTCAGAGACAGTCGTTCCGATTCTTTGATAATACAAAGACGGGTCATATCATGAGTAGAATAACTAACGATTTATTCGACCTTGGGGAGCTGGCTCATCATGGACCAGAGGATATCTTTATTGCGTGTATGACATTTATTGGTGCGTTTTGGATTATGTTAACTATTAATGTCAAGCTGGCGCTGATTGCTGTGTTTATGGTGCCTCTATTAATCTGGTTAATTACATTTTGTAATCTTCGCATGAATAAAGCGTGGAGTAATATGTATAGTGATATTGCTGACGTAAACTCAAGGGTTGAGGATAGTGTTTCAGGAGCGAGGGTTGTACAATCATTTACCAATGAAGCTTTTGAAATTAATCGATTTAAATCAAATAATGAAAGTTTTCGTTTATCAAAACTATCTGCCTATAAAGTGATGTCTTTTAGTTTATCAGGCATTTATATGATGACCCGTTTCTTTGTCCTTATTGTGTTGGTTTATGGAGCATGGCTAAGCTTTTCAGGGGAACTGACGTATGGAGAGCTTGTAGGTTTTATTTTGTATGTGAATGTTCTATTTAAGCCAATTGATAAAATCAGTGCGATTATGGAGCTTTATCCAAAGGGAATGGCAGGGTTCAAACGCTTTTTGGAACTGATTGACACGACTCCAGATGTTTTGGATCAAGATGACGCTATTGAGATGGATACATTAAAGGGAAATATACGCTTCAAGAATGTAAATTTCCATTACGACAGCTCAAAATCCATTTTACAAGGCATTAATTTACAAATAAATGAAGGAGAAACGGTTGCATTCGTTGGTCCTTCAGGAGCAGGGAAAACAACGATTTGCTCACTTATTCCTCGTTTTTATGATGTAACGAGTGGGGCAATCTCTATAGACGGCATTGATATTCGATCCATGACGAAAAAGTCTCTTCGATCTAATATCGGTATTGTTCAACAAGACGTGTTTCTTTTCACAGGTACAATACGAGAAAATATTGCTTATGGAAAATTACATGCCAGTCAGGAAGAAATTGAAGATGCAGCGAGACGATCTCATCTTCAAGACTTTATTGCTTCATTGCCAAATGGATACGAGACACAAATAGGGGAAAGAGGATTGAAGCTTTCAGGAGGACAAAAGCAACGACTCGCGATTGCTAGAATGTTCTTAAAGAATCCACCTATTTTAATTTTAGATGAAGCTACATCAGCACTAGACACGGAAACGGAAATGATTATTCAAACAGCCCTATCTGAGCTTGCAAAAAATCGCACGACACTTATCATTGCCCACCGATTAGCAACGATTCGAAATGCCAATCGAATAGTCGTTGTAACAGAGGAAGGAATTGCTGAGCAAGGTACTCATGATGAATTAATTGAAAAAGGTGGAATATTTGCGAATCTGCACCAAGTACAATTTCAACAACAATAAAAACAGTGGCTTCTGGGAGGAAGCCACTGTTTATTTGTGTATTACATAAATGGAGGAAGACCGTTACCCATTTCCTTAACAATTAGTGATATGGATTCAATTTGCTTTTGATCGAGATCAAGTGCCTCTGCAATCTTATTTTCGAGATTTTTAGTAACATTGCGTTTTCCTAGTTCAACTAAGGCGATAAGTGAGTAGCTACAGTTAACAAGTTTTGCAAAGTCTCGTTGGGTCATGCTGTAGCTTTCCCTAATAAAACGAATGATTTGGCTGTCCATAGATTCACCTCTTCTTCTTTACGAAACTCCTAATCACCTATGTTTTTCTTGTATACACTATCTTTATAAAACTATTAATAAATTAGCACTTTCATGAAGGTCTGTAAAGATGCTTTTTACGATTTATAAATAATAACAATAAATAGAGCGTGAAAGTTGTGATTTTCTAAAATTTCATCCATACTATTTGATATGTAATCAGTAAAGGAGCTGCTGCTTTTTGAAATATCGAGTGTCTGCTGTTCAATATCACTTACATACGATTTCATCATTTGAAGATTTTGCCGCTCAGTGTGAGCACTACATAAAAACAGCACAGGAATTTGGATCAGATTTTATACTCTTTCCGGAATTTTTTACAACCCAACTATTATCCATCGGTGATGAAAGTGGGAAAGCTTTATCCATAAATGACCTTCCCAAGTTTACAGAAAAATATATAGATTTATTCAAAAATTTTGCCTCAGAGACAGGAATGCATATCATTGGGGGAACGCATGTGTTAGAAAGACAGGGTAAGCTCTTTAATGTTGCTCACTTGTTTTACCCAGATGGCCGTGTAGAAGAACAAGCGAAGCTTCATATTACTCCTACTGAAGTGGAAGAATGGAATATGTCTGCTGGGGATGGACTACGAGTGTTTGATACAGATAAAGGTAGAATTGCGATGCTTACCTGCTATGATATAGAGTTTCCTGAAATCGTTCGAATGGCAAAAGCAAAAGGGGCAGATGTAATTTTTTGCCCGTCATGTACAGACGACCGTCACGGGTTTCATCGTGTACGCTATACAAGCCATGCAAGAGCCATTGAAAATCAAATCTATGTCGTACTTACTGGAACAGTTGGATCCTTGCCGACAGTTGACTTTATGCGTGGCAATTTCGGTCAAGCGGTGGTTATCACACCAAATGATGTTCCGTTTCCACCACAAGGAATTATGGTTCAGGGGGAAATTAATGATGACATGATCGTTACCGCTGACCTTGATTTAGACCTTCTTTATGAAGTGAGGGAAAAGGGTTCAGTTACGACATGGCGCGATCGTAGAATAGATCTTTATACTGACTGGAAATAAATTTTTAAAAAGGAGTGACAGGAATGGATTACGTTCGTATTACAAGCATTGAAGATCCTTTGTTTGTTAAGATGCATGAGTTAATGAAGGAAGTTTTCCCACCTGAAGAGGTGTTAGAATTTGAATTATGGAAGGAGCCTTTAGAAGATCCAAGTATTCGTGTGTTCGTTGCGGTACAAAATGGTGATGTAGTTGGTTCAACAGAATATCGTTACTATCCGAACTGGAACATTGCAATGACAGACTTTACAATTATTGGTCGCCAAGGTCTTAGTTTAGGACGCTTTCTAGCTCAAAACCGTTTAAAGGACCTTTCTGCATTAGCGAAAGAAAATGGGAAAGAACTGTTCGGAATGTTTGCTGAGATTTATGATCCTTATCAGCGCGGTGATTTCGAATTTGGCGGAGTAAAAGCAATGGATCCGTTTGTAAGAAGGGAAGTACTTTCCCATCTTGGATACAAAAAGTTAAACTTTACATATGTGCACCCCTCTTGGAAAAATGATGGGGAAGCGGTAGCCGGTCTTGATTTATGCTTTATGCCATTAGATGATCAACTTGAAGAGATTTCTTCAGAGTTAGTGGTTGATTTTATTACAACATATTACAGTGTGTTATCAAATAAGCCTGCTCAGTGGGTCCAAATGGTAGAAGATCTGAAGAAAAGAGAAACGATTGAGTTACTTCCCCTGTAGTTCAAAAAAGGATGAAGCGGTTATGCTTCATCCTTTTTTGTTATATGTGCTGTTAAAAGTTGATGATATGTTTGCCCTGTCGAAAAAGATACTAAACCTAGATTATTCGATAACTCTGTAATGCTCTTTTTATTTACATATTGGTAATGAATACTTTCAGCTAACGTCACTGCTTTGGTTTCAGCAATTGAATCGTAATGGAAATTTTGCTTTTCGTCACAAACACGGACAATCCTGTCTTCTGTTTGAAAAATGGTATAAAGAACAATGGCAGCTTTTAGTGCTAATCCAGACACGCCTCTAAAGGTTTCATTTTTTAATGGGCTGCTTGTAAGTTGGAGTAGTTTGATTTCCTCTTGGTTACCGAATTGTGTCCATACTTCTACCGCAGATGCCATATGAGCATCTCCTGATAGAATCGTTATTTCAGAGGGATCCAATTTCATAAGCACTTCATAAAAATGATACACGCCTTTTCCGTTCATTCTCCATGCCTCTAAATCAAAGGAAGTCGTCACAGGTATCCCTTTATTTCTTAATGGAGAAATATACTTTTCAAGGAAAGATTCAATTACCTCCATGCCATACAGAGGGGCAGGGGAAACGATGACTAATGGATCTTTCTTTCGCCAACCACTTTCAAATAATTTGGTTGTAGCAAAGGTCCAGCCCTGCTCATTGACTAGTTCAGGGCCTGAAGTAGAAGGAGGTATCCACCTACTTGACTGATTCTTACTATAACTCCATTCTCGGCTTGTGCGTGTATCTAAACATAACACTTTTGGTTTAGTAGGTGCGATGTATGTCCAAGGCCCAAAGCCAATTATGGAGTTGATCCACCTTTTATAAGTGTGTAAATTGTAGTGTTTGTTATTTACATACTCAGCTAAAGGGAGGAAGAAGTCACTTGAAAAACGCGAGGGGTCATTTCCCCAGCCTTGGAAGGCAAAGTAGGCTGTTAAGGCATTTGCAAGGACGTGTTTTCCAAGTGGAGAGTTTTCCACATTTTCCTTCCATTTTTTCGTTATATTCCAATCATCTGTAATATCGTGGTCATCAAATATCATATACGTTGGTATATTTGCTAGTAGTCTTTGGGTTGAAAATGTAGAGTTTGCAAAGTTTATAATGTCTGCATTATTGGAGGTATTACTAAATTGAGGCAGAATGTCCTTCCAGAGGGCTGGGCCAAAGCTTAACAAATACATGGTTGCATATTCTCCGAGAGTAAATAAGTGATAACTAGATTTTCTTGACGTGAATTTACAAACGTATTTAGAAATCTGTTTTCTATTAGTGTAGTTTGTTATTCGTTTATCAATAGTAGGTAAGTCTTCCTCGTATCCCATCAATATCTCTGCGATTTTGCGTATAAATGGAAAGATGAGTTCTGAAACATCATCGGCATAAATTTGATCACCCGTTAAAAAAAGAGCTGCAGGACGTTTTGTAAAATCCAATTGGTGTTTTTCCAGTAGTTGATCTCCTAAAAGAAGGCAATCTTCGCCCTTGCCATGTATTTTTCTGCATGAGCCATACAAGAACGAGGAGGATTCTGTACTTGTTATAAAAAAGGACGGGTATTTTAAAGACGAATAAACGATCCGAGAAGGACTTTTATGATCTAAATATCCTAGCTGTTGCAAGTCAAATGTATGGTTGCCCTTTGAAAAAAATAAATTATAGCCTAATAATTGATCGGTGGGGAAGACGTTCTTCAATGGATTGATTGTCATTAGGTGTATATAAAGTTGTTTTCCTAATGGTAGTTTGTGGTTTTTAACTGAAATGGGAAGGATTTTATGATTTTGATCAGTGATATAAAGGCTTGCTGTTATGTCATAGTTCTTAGAGGTTGCTAGCCATATGGTAATTTGATATTCATCTACTCTTCTCAAAATCGGACCGGATAAAATAGGAGGAAAATTCAAATGATTCACCCGTCCTTCCTAATGGTTAATTTCCTTTGATTCCTCATTTCGAAATCATATGTAGTTACTCCTGAAAAAATAATACTTTTATCCCTTGAAACGCAAAATAAAGACCGAAGCCTAATAATGATACGCCTGAGAGGATAGAGGTGAGAATGATGTACTTCAAACTTAGCCACTTCCGAAAAAGGCTTGTAAGGCCGGCAACAAATACATCCCACAGAGCAAGTCCGAGAAATATCATTGAACTATACAGAAGTAAATCAGCTGTTCCGAAGCTTGATGCTGTTTTTGCCAGGACCGATCCGTAAATACCAAGCCAAAACAAAATAGAGAGAGGGCTTGATATAGACATGATAAATCCGATCAAAAAGCAACGAAAAATAGATTCGTTATTGCGCTGATAGTCAAAGGTGAACTTGTTAGCAGTCACAATACTTTCGATCCCGCTATAAATAAGAATAAATCCTCCAAAAAGCCATAAAAAAACCTGGATTAATGGATTGTCAAGAAAATGTACAATGCCCATATACACGGTTAACATAAATATTCCATCTGCAATCATCGAACCAGCTCCAACAGCCCATGAATGCCAGAATCCATTTTTTAAACCTTTATCTAATCTTGCTGCATTTACAGGCCCAATTGGGGCAGCCAGTGTTAAGCCAAGAACGATATAACTTAGGTAAATCACATGATCACTCCACTCACTAGGATTGTCCAAAGGGGATAACTTGTACATCTTATGCGAGTGGAGGGGAAAAACATTCACAAGAATGTAATTTTTAAGTAAGACAAGCCTTAAATGTGTCTAATTTTCAAAAAATATTTGACAAATTTGTGAACTTTATTAAAATATAAATAAAGGGGATGAAATAATATGAATGAGATGCAACGTAGAGCGTTAGGACCAATTAGTACAATTGCTAAATTTGGTTTAGTAATGGGGGCATTGTTGTTTTTATACAGCTTTTTTGAAAGCGGTATCACAATGAGTTATACACTTTCTATTAGCATTAGTATTATGGCTTCATCCATGTTGGTGTTCGGTTTTGGTTTATTTATTTCCTTAATGGGAGAATTGCGCAAATAAAAAAATCCGGCTATTAAGCCGGATTTTTGTTTTTATTAATGAGCAGCATGCCCTGATGTTAACACCCAGATAGAACCAACTACGATTACAACAGCACAGAATACCATAAATGCAATATTTATGATATTTACTTTGCCATCTTCTCCTTCTGTCATATGCATAAACATGAACAATTGAAGACCTGCTTGAATGACAGCTAGTGTCCCTATAATCCACATGACAATCGTAAAGGACAAGTTCATCTCAAGTGCCACCCATGCAGCAACGAATGTGAGTACTAGTGACAATACGAATCCAAAGACGTGAGCTAGCGGAAAACGTTCTGTACTTTTTTCCATCTATAACACCATCCCTTTTAAATAAACAAACGTGAAGATAAAGATCCATACAACATCAAGGAAGTGCCAGTAAAGACCAATAATAAACGTCTTTCTAGCAGTAACAGGTGTTAATCCACGCTTAGCAATTTGAATGATAACCATTGTTGCCCAGAAAATCCCGAAGGTAACGTGAGCACCGTGTGTTCCTAAAAGGACAAACAAGCTTGAAAGAAAAGCGCTTGTTTGCATGGTTGCACCTTCATGAACGTAATGAATAAACTCATTAATCTCCATGAACAGGAATCCTGCACCTAATAGCAGGGTTAAAATAAACCAACCAATTAAGCCCTTCTTATTGTTGCGGCGCATTTCCCAAATAGCAACACCCATCGTAAAACTACTAGTTAAAAGAAGGACCGTCTGAATCATTACTTCTTTGATCATAAAAATATCTTGATGAGTAGGGCCACCTGCGTAATTTTTGTAAAGTACACCGTAAACACTAAAGAGGGTAGCAAATAATACAATTTCGGCCCCGAGGAATATCCAGAACCCTAAAATATTCATACGGCTTTGTTCTGTTTGATATTCTAATGGGAGGGAAGTGTTCACATTAGCTGACATGATTATTCACCTTACCTTCCATTTTCTTCCAAGCGCTTTCTGTCTTTCTAATTTCGTCCTTATGAATGTGGTAACCATCATTGTAATCAAATGAACGATAAATCAATCCTGCAATAATAAGCACAGCAGATATTGCAGCTAATAAATGCCACTCGAAAATGAGGAAGAATCCAACAATTCCGAAGGCCACACACATTAAGAACGGCAGACCAGAGTTGCTTGGCATATGAATTTCTTCTATTTCTTCGTCTTTTAATGTAAGACCTTCATTATTCTTTTTCATATACCAGAATGCATCTAAAGATTTCACTTCTGGTAGTTTAGCAAAGTTATAGTGTTGAACAGGTGAAGCTGTTGCCCATTCAAGTGTTCTAGCATCCCATGGGTCACTTGAAATGTTACGGTCCGCATAACGAATGCTCCAATAAATATTGTAGCAGAACATTGCAAAACCAGCTGCTAGGATAACTGATCCGATTGCAGACAGTAAGAATAGAGGCGCAAATCCTGACTCAACAGAGAAGGTATAAGCACGTCTAACAGCTCCATTTAGACCTAGGAAGAACATTGGCATAAAGGTTACGTTAAATCCGATTACAAACAACCAGAAATGCCATTTTCCTAATTTTTCATTTAACATAAAACCAAACATTTTTGGCCACCAGTAGTAAAGTCCAGCGAATACTGCAAATACCACACCTGGAATTAATACATAGTGGAAGTGAGCAACTAAGAATAAAGTATTATGGTACTGATAATCAGCAGCACCCATCGCAAGCATAACACCTGTTACTCCACCAATAACAAAATTAGGAACAAATGCTAAAGACCAAAGCATAGCCGTAGTCATTTTAATTCGACCTTTACGCATCGTAAACAACCAGTTAAACATTTTTACACCCGTCGGAACGGCAATCATCATCGTTGTGATAGAGAAGAATGAGTTGACTAAAGCGCCAGATCCCATTGTGTAGAAATGGTGAACCCATACAAGCATACTTAGTACTGCGATGGCAACGATTGAAACGACCATCGATTTGTAACCGTAGAGCTGTTTGCGAGAGAATGTCGAAATAATTTCAGAAAACATCCCGAAAGCAGGGAGGATAACGATATATACTTCAGGGTGTCCCCATAACCAGAACAAGTTAGCCCAAAGCATGTCAGATCCACCAGCAGCTACTGTAAAGAAGTGTGTACCGTACAAGCGGTCAAATGTCATTAACGCAAGTGCAACCGTAAAAATAGGGAATGCGGCTACAATAATAACGGAAGTGATTAGAGTTGTCCATGTGAACATAGGCATTCTCATTAATGTCATGCCTTTTGTACGCATTTTTAAAATCGTTACGATAAAGTTAATACCAGTCATCAAAGTTCCTAGACCAGCAATCTGTAATGAGATTGCGTAGTAGTTATTCCCGATTCCTGGGCTGAATTCTTTACCTGCAAGAGGGAAGTAAGAAGTCCATCCTGCATCTGGAGCACCACCTACAACGAATGCGATATTAAACAGCATCGCACCGCTGAAGAATAACCAGAAACTTAATGCATTCAGCTGAGGGAACGCTACGTCTCTTGCTCCAATTTGAAGCGGAATAACAACGTTCATTAAACCAATTAAGAATGGCATGGCCATGAATAAAATCATGATAACACCATGAGCCGTAAATACTTCATTATAGTGCTGTGCGTCTAATAAGCCCATTTCTGGACGAGATGTTTGAGCTTTCATCATTAGTCCATCCATACCGCCACGGAAGAACATAAGAACAGCTGCTACGATATACATAATTCCGATGCGTTTATGGTCAACGGTAGTGATCCATTCTCGCCATAGCCATTTCCATTTTTTTAGATACGTAAGACCACCAATAATTCCTAGAGAAGTTAATAAAATAGCAATCTGTGAACCTAGGATAATTGGATCTCCCGTAATCAGAATTTCATCCCACTTAATGCCCACTATGGTCACCTCCATGGTCTTCCTCATTATTTTCTACATCAGTAGTATCTTTTTCATTTGACTCTTCATCTTCTTGATCAAAAATCTTTCCTTGGTACCCATGGTAACGATAGTCTTCAGGGTCTGTCACAAGCTCAGAATCGTGATCCGCATGGTTGATCCAAGCTAAGTGTGTGTTGGAATAAGTTAAACGACCAAGATGTGTTGGTTTCAGTAGTTCCATGTACTTCTCTTCTGTAAGCTCTGGAGCAGTTTCTTTTACTTCTTTTACCCATGCATCATACTCTTCATCGGTCTGAGCAAGTACTTCAAATTCCATTTGAGCGTATCCGCGTCCGTTGAAGTTTGTGTTTCTACCCATATATGAACCAGGATTGTCAGCAACTAAATATAGTTCCGTTTCCATTTTATTCATTGAGTACTTTTGTCCACCTAAAGCTGGCACCCAGAAAGATTGCATCGTTCCAGCCGATGTTAATTTAAACAGTACAGGAGTATCTTCTGGAATGTTCACGTAGTTAATGGTTTCAATTCCTTCTTCTGGATATGAGAATATCCATTTCCAGTCTGCAGACGTGACGTGAATAACGATCGGTTCTTTTTCCTCATACCCTGCAGGAACATCTTCTAAGTCATACAATGTTGTTACTGTTGGAATCGTTAAAGCAATAACGATTAAAATAGGAATAGCTGTCCAGACGATTTCTAATACGGTACTACCGTGTTCTTCTGGCGGCTCATAACCCATGTTTTCTGGCTTTTCTCTATATTTCCAAACAATATAGCCAAATAAGCCAAATACGACAACTACTACTAAAAGCATCCACATTAGAGACCAATTAATTAACTCCATGATACTTCTAGCTACTGGCCCTTGAGGCTGAAATACAACCATTTCACAACCGCTTAAAAATAATAATGGTACGGCTGTTACAAGGGATAGAAATAGCATTTTCAACTTCAATTGTTTCATCTCCTTCTTATATGAAATCAGGTTTGTGTTTTGTTTCACAAGGAAAATTAGAGTTTACCACAAAAAGATATTTTTGTATAACAAAATGTTCGTGTTTTCACAATGGACATTTTGTCATTATTTCTTAAGGTAAAAATCTATCTACTTCCTAATTACCACTATGTAGATGATAATAACATGTTAAAAGAGATTAATTTGTGACAAAAATAGTAAGGAAAATAATGTTAGGGTGAAAAAATGAGGGTGAATGTTGATATATCAAGGGTTTTTTAGTATATCTTTATCTGTTTTAAATTTCGACAATTTTGTGACACGATGTCACAATTCATTCATATTTAGAGGAAAACGATTACATAATATAAGAGCAAAAAGGGATGAGGACAAAATAAAAATCAGGCTCACCAAAGCCTGATTTATTGATACGACATTACAAATAGTTCCTGATTTTTTTTCCACTCAGCATATAAAACCTCTTTATACGAATGAAAGTTCTGTTTCGATAGTTCGGTTTTTAACCACTGTTCATTTAGTCCTGCTTCTTGGAGATTTCCATACAGGACTTCGCCATCAAGTATTAATGTTGTAGGAATAGAAGCTTGCTCTGCTTGGATGTTTAAATCATCTAAAGTGGGTGGTCTATTCTGGGATTTCGGTAGTACACTAACAATTCCATTCGTCTCAAGGATTGCATACTGAACTTCCTGCAGAGAAAAATACCCTTGTTGACGAACTAAACTTTGCAATTGATTTATGTCGAGTTTAGCCTTTTTTAACGTTTCATATTTTATTATTCCATTCCGAATAACGATATTTGGTTCACCTTCAAGCGCTTTTCTAGTCTTTTTAAATTTCTGAGTGATAATTTCAACCCCATAAATTAAACCGCCCCAAACAATAGTGCTGAATACAATTTCCACCCAGCTTGTTTCATGGTCATAAATGGCGTTCCCAATTAATTCACCAAGGATAAGAGCTGAAATAAAATCAAATGGTGTAATTTGTGATAGTTGAGTTTTACCAAGTGATTTTGCTAATAGAAAAAGCAAGAGAAAACCGAGTAACAATTCCGATCCAACAGTTAAATAATGTGTCATATCATATTAACTCCTATTCAAACAGTAGGTTATAACCTGAGTACTATTGCTCATCATCAAGAAAAGGAAGGTTAACGTAATAATACATGGCCCCCATGAGGATACTACCTCCAATGAGATTGCCGATGGTCACCGGAATGAGATTATGAATGACTCCTGAAAAAGAGATCGTTCCAGGATGATTCAGTACAAGTGCGATAGCAAAGGTACACATATTAGCAATACTGTGTTCATATCCAGAGATGAAGAAGCAAAAAACAAATAGTATCATTACAAATAGCTTTGCACCATTTTCCTTCATTCCCATAGGAATAAAGAAAGCTAGACAAACAAGCCAGTTACAAAGAATAGCTCTAAAGAAAAGTTCCATTGTTGGAACATGCATCTTTTTCTCAACAACACTTAACAGAAAACTATTTACCGAAGCCTCCGCAAATAAACCTGTCACATAAATTAATAAAGCAAATGCTGTTGCACCTAATATATTTCCTATGTAACTTAACCCCCAAAGTGTCCAAACATGTTTCCAACTCATTTTTTTCCTTAGTGCTGTATAAGTATAATAAAAGGTATTACCTGTAAATAAATCCCCACCACCATAGGCAATTAGGATAATAGCTGCTCCAAATGTAAAAGCTGCCATTGGATATGCAACAGGAGAATGCTCATTGTAAAAATAGCCGCCTGTTTTAAAGGCAACAATTACTCCAAAACCAATGAACATACTTGCGAGCATACTACGTAATA
Source organism: Robertmurraya mesotrionivorans (assembly GCF_050971805.1). Taxonomy (NCBI): domain Bacteria; kingdom Bacillati; phylum Bacillota; class Bacilli; order Caryophanales; family Bacillaceae; genus Robertmurraya; species Robertmurraya mesotrionivorans. Next base: position 46,696 of record NZ_JBPCCH010000005.1, read on the forward strand.
GATATCGCAGGATGCTTTGTTTATATGTTTTTAATTTTTTTAAGGCAAGCTTTTCAACTTCTAAAAGTGGGTAATTTTCCATCATTTCCTCCTGAACATCAAACTTCTCCAAAGTTATTATTTCTAAATTTTGCGTGGCTATGTACTATCATAACATTCTTAAAGTTTCATTTTAAGTTATAAAAAGAGAAGCTCAGGGATAATTTTCCTGAGCTTCTCTTCGATTAAGATCGTAATTGTTGCTCTGCCATTTGGATGAGGCGTTTAGTCATTTCTCCTCCAACAGAGCCATTTGCACGTGCGGTTGTATCTGCACCAAGTTGAACTCCAAACTCATTGGCAATTTCTTCTTTCATCTGATTCAGTGCATTTTCTGACCCAGGTACCAATAGCTTGTTTCTACTCATGGCTATCCACTCCCGGCACAAGTTTTGAGCATGAATTATGCTCAAATATAGTTTGAGTTGAAGTATTCAAAAATATACTAAGATGTCATTACATTTTCTACCTGTGAAGGAAAACTGGGTAAAAGAATGGTTGCAGTTGTGCCTTTATTTGGTTCACTACTGTAGGAAATATCTCCACCATGCTGCTCAATAATCTTAAAGCTAACGGTTAATCCAAGACCAGTTCCATTTTCTTTTGAACTATAAAAAGGCTCACCAAGACGGTTTTTCGCTTGCTCAGATATTCCTTCTCCACTATCAATCACACGAATAACTGTCATCCCATCAGAATTTACATCAAGTATGACATCCACTGTACCGCCGTTACTAGACGCTTCAATAGCATTTTTAATGATATTAATGAGCAATTGTTTGATTTGATTTTCTTCACAATTGATGGTGGGAGAGTGAACTTTATAGAAGTTTATATTTACATTCACCATATTTGCTTGCGTTTCTAATAAGGAAATAACATGTTCAATCGTGTTACTAACATCGGTTTTTGAAAAATTTACTTTTTGAGGCTTTGCTAAAAGCAAGAGCTCACTAACGATATCATTTATTCTTTCTAGTTCACTGAGCATAATTTCGTAATATCTGTCGTTTTTCTGATCAGCAGGACGGATAAATTGAACAAAGCCCTTAAGAGAAGTTAGTGGGTTTCGTATTTCATGGGCAACACTAGCAGCTAGTTCTCCAATTACAGATAGTTTTTCCGAACGTACTAATCTTTCTTCAGCAAGCTTTTTTTCTGTAATATCTCTTCCAATAACTACTAGACCTTTTCTCGAGCCATCTTCATAAAACAATGGATGTTTAATGGTGTCAAATGTTTTTGTTCCTCCATCAGGAAGAGGAATTACTTCCTCGCATCTAGTAACCGTTCGGCTTTCCCAGGCAATGCGGTCTGAATATTCTTCACAGTAAATGAGGGCATCACGGTAAAACTCACTGTATTCAGCCAATTCTGTGTCCGTTTTTCCTTTATAATCCACATGTTCTAATTGAAAAAGTTCTAGTCCGAAGCTATTTGTTTTTAGCCAACGTCCTTCTCCATCTTTAAAACAAACAAAGTCAACCATTGAATTAATCAATGTAGATAATTGTTGTTCCTCTTTTTCTACCGTTTTTAATTTATGGCTTTTCTTAACGATTATAAAGAAAAAGGACAAATTAAAAATAACAAATAGAATATCTTTTAAAAGGTGTGAAAACTTATTAGAAGTAACATCACCTGTTATATAAACATCACCTAAAACATAAATTAAACAAAAAAAGATATAGACAATAACCATTTTTTTCAATGAGTGTTCTCCTGTTCTTCCTATATACAAAAAATAGTAAAAAAGTACCAATAAAATTTCATGATAGTTCTATCTGTAAAAGTACCATGTTTTTTTCAAAAAAGGAAGAGGAATACAGAGAATCAAGCTACAGATAATTTTATTCCAACAGTGTTAGTTTGTAACTTCAATACAAATCAAGACGACTAATAAGGTAAAAGGATTACAAAATGAGGTGTTTATGTGAAGAAAATCTTTGTGTTTTTAATAGCAATTTTTATTTTAGGTGGGTGTGGTGCTGAAAGGGAAGCAGAACCGGTAGTATCATCAGGTAAAGAGGAGGGAAATATGGATACAGTTCAAGGAGAAGTAGTATCAAAGCTTATTGAAGTTAGTCCTCTATTGTTTCAGTATCATGTGAAAAATGACTCAGGCAAGGAAATTACACTCGATTTTACTTCCTCGCAAAGGTTTGATTATTCAATAGTAAATTCAAACGGAGAAGAGGTGTTCTTATTTTCAAGTGTCAGCTCCTTTTTACAAGTGATAGGAAAAGAGGTACTCGCTCCAGGGGACCAACTATCTTATAACATTAACGTGAAAGATGTTGAGTTAAGTAAAGGAAAATATACGTTAAATGCTTGGATGACACCAAGGACGGGTAAGGCGTATAGCTCGTCAATTGAATTCTCAGTTGAATAAATGACCTTGTTTGTGGAAATGCCTAACTTCCAAAAAGGATGTTAGGCATTATCTTTTATAGCCGCTAGGAATAGAAGAAGAAAATGGTATAATAGGTTGGTAATGTATTTAAAGGCTCAGAAGGAGGTTGAAGGAGCTAGTGCGGTTTACAAAAAGTATTCCTAATATGTTTACATTAGGAAATTTATTTTGCGGCTTTTTATCCATCGGTTTTGCAGCGGAAGGTGAATATAATAATGCGGCCATTTTAATACTAATTGGAATGATGTTAGATAGCATGGATGGACGCTTAGCGAGAATGCTTAAGGCAGATAGCTCACTGGGAAAAGAGCTGGACTCATTAGCAGATATCGTTACGTTTGGAGTCGCTCCGTCATTTTTAGTGTATTATACATATTTAAATCAACTTGGTAAGTTAGGGATTATGGTTGCTGGTTTATTCCCATTGTTTGGTGCTTATCGACTAGCAAGATTTAATATAAGCAGCTCGAAATCTAGCTTAAATTATTTTATAGGTGTACCAATTACTGCAGCTGGTGGAATTCTGGCCTTATTAACGCTATTTGGTAATTATATTCCGAACGTAATAACAACCGTTGTATTTACAGGATTATGTTTCTTAATGGTAAGCCGGATAAGAATCCCAAGTTTTAAGGAAATTCCTTTACCGAAATACGGGACGATTGTTACTCTCTTTATCGGGTGTTTGTTATTTGTTATCTATAAAGGTACATATAAGCAATTCCCATATTTAATCTACATAGCAACTCCGCTTTACATCGCATATTTAGCCTATCGCTTTGTAAAAAAGAAAAATAATAAAGAAGAACTGGAATAGAAAAACCCCTTCATTTTTAGAAATGAAGGGGTTTGTTTTGCTTATTTTACTTAAAGAAAACTTTATCAATATTATATTTTGCCTGTTCTGTGTTGATAATATATGTTTCATAAATTTCTCTTTCCATCGCATCTTCAACAGTGATAACAGCAATTTTGTATACTTCATCCCGATGTTTTTTAATAGGAGAAACTTGATCCTCAAAATGCTTTTTCACTCTTGGGCGAAGCTTCCTTGCTTTACCAACAAACAGTAAATCATCGCTTGCATTAAAGAAAAGGATTATTCCACCTTTATCTCTTGGGATTTTGTGATAATCAGTAAAACCGTATTCGCTGCTTATTACTGCTTCAACTGGCTCTCCTGCTTGTCGCTTCTTAGTAATTACGACATCTGGGTTAGGTATTTCAATTTTTATCATATGTATTCACTTCCTATTCTTCCATTGATACTATCATTATTATAGGTAAAAATCTACTTTGTAATTACTAAACGTTGTGAGTATTATCACTAATTAATCAAAAAGAGAAATTATGAACGTTTTGTGAATAGCTCTAATCTTATTTCTTATATTAGATGATCCATTCTTTTACATGATGATTTGGTGGGAATAGTAATTTAGTAGTAGGAAAAAAGTATATTATAATGGTTAATTTGATTTTGTCAAATTGGCTATGTTAGGAAATGTAACATGAATTAAGGCGAATTTTTAAACTATAGAAACAACTATTGAAGAGTACGAACTTGCTATGGATAATATTTCTATAAATAACTCATTATGTAATATGAGACCGTAGGAGGAGTACTTGATGAAGATAATTGATAGCTATATTTTAACAAGTGAAACACTGTTTATGATTCCTGAAATCGATCCATACGATAATGTATGTACGATGGTTCAGGAAGGAAAGAAATCCTTTTACGTTTCGAAAACTCCTAAAAGAATTTTAGAGGAAACCATGAAATACTATGGATTTACCTTAGAAGGGGCGATTAATGGGGCAAAAGCAGTATTAGGTAATTATCATATGGTTCCAATAGTTATTAGTGCACCGTTGAACATGTATTGGTTTCCAACCCAATCTCCTTCTAGTGACCACTGTATATGGATCTCTCTTGTACATATTGAGGACATTGTACAATATAGTTATCTGCAGTCCCTTGTTTCCTTTAAAACGGGGATATCCATTATCATTAACAAGAAAGCCGCAAGATTAATTAACAAGCAACAGCAAACAGCCATTTTAAAAGTACGAACCGAACAGCGGCTTGCCAAGAAGGATTCCTACTTAATCCTCCACAATAAATATAGTGGAGTTCAGAGGGGAGAAAATCCGTTGGTAGAATAATTGAAAAAAAACCGGCATGTGTATATATGTGCCGGTTTTTTGGTGAAGTGTTTTAGTCAAAGACGATTGTTTTGTTTCCAAACGGAATAATTCTATGGCTATTATGCCATTTTACCGCCTTTAATAGTACCTTCCTTTCAACTTGACTTCCAATTTTCTTTAAGTCAGAAAGTTCATGATGATGTTTGACGCGCTCGATATCTTGCTCAATAATAGGTCCTTCGTCTAGATCATCCGTTACATAATGGGCTGTTGCACCAATTAATTTAACTCCTCTTTCATAGGCACGCTTATAAGGATTTGCTCCTATAAATGCTGGAAGAAAAGAGTGGTGAATATTAATAATTTGATATGGATAATGCTCGATAAATTCGGGAGACAAAATTTGCATGTATCTTGCTAAAACAATGGTATCTATTTCATATTCTTTTAATAGTTCTAATTGCTTCTTTTCAACTTCTTCTTTTGTTTCACGAGTAAATGGTAGATAGTAAAAAGGAATATTAACATTCTCAACATATTCTCTTAAATCCTCATGATTTCCAACAACTAATTTAATATCACCTAACAAATCACCACGTTGCCATTCTAGTAATAATTCGAGGAGACAGTGATTCTCCTTTGAAACAAAAATGGCTAAGTTTTGTGATTCACTTCCATAATTAAAGGAATACTTCATATCAAATGTTTCGGATAGAAGATCGAATGAGTCTTCAATAGATCGTTTTTTATTTTCTAAATCTAAACATTCGAATTCAATTCGTAAGAAAAAATGACCGGCTTCTGGGTCAGTTGAATGTTGGTTTGAATCGATAATATTGCAGTCATGTTCAAATAATGTCGTTGAAACCTTCGAAACGATGCCTGGTCTATCAGGGCAGCTGATTAGTAGGATTCCACGATGTTTTCTTTTTTCTTTTAAGCCGTGTTGCAAGGTAATCCCCCTCGTTGTAATAATATTGTCCAATCATACTACACACTATAGTAGTTTTGTACATAAATATTTTTTTAATGTGAAATTTGATAATTTTCAGAACGCAGGAAAAATCCTAGTAGTACAACTAGGATCAATTGAATAGACTTTTTTATTCCTCCATTTTAAAAGAAGTTTTTTTTGCTGCTCTTTTTTTACTGTAAACATAATAAAAGGTGAGAAATAGGAGGAATATTCCCCCAAGTACATATTCGTTAATAGTGGAGGATAAAAAACCAGCAGGAATAAGTGCTAAAACAAAAAAGTAAATGAAATTTCCAATCAGGGTTCCGAGTAGAAAGCTAGAAAACTTAATAGAACTGACCCCCGCTAATATATTCACCAAGCTAGTCGGTACAAAAGGAATTATTCTTGCTTCAAACACATAAAGAAATCCTTTATTTTCAACTTTTTCTACTAGCTTTTCATCTACCTTACTTAGAAGCCAGCTTTGAAATAAATACCGAACAAGGAAGAAGATAATGATGGCTGCAAGAATACTTGTTAACCAGCTCCATAAAAATCCTAACCAAAAGCCAAAAAAAGTTATATTTATGGTTATTACTATTAGTAATGGGATGATCGTGAAGGTGTTTTGAATGATCATGACAAAAGTTGAAAATAGTAAAATACTGATTCGATTGTTTCCAACAAATGTTTTTATCTTCTGTAAGTCACCCTCAAGGATCGATTCAAACAGAGTAGAATTTTTCAGAAAAATAAAAATACCTAAAATGATAAGAACAAAAACTACATTTCTCCAATTAATCAATAGCCCGCTTATAGCTCGATCTTTCATATAAGTTACATTAGTGGGTGATACAAATATTCAACCACTGCTCCCCTTTATCTAGACTATTTTCCGCCTTGTTTATCTTATTAACTCTCCGTCAATAGTGTACCACAGAGAGGGTGTCAGACACTCTAAAAAGACAAAATGGGCATTTTTGTCCGTGTGGAATGGACAGTGGGAAGAAATTCTATTGTAAAATAATCTTACATACTAAATCGAAATATTTAAAAAATTAAAAATAATTCTTTTCAATTGTGACAACTCTTATTATAATAAGAAAATAATATACTAAAGGGGGAATTTATTTGGAAGATTTCGTAAACTGGTTGAATGGAATTATATGGAGTCCAGCACTTATTTATTTATGCTTAGGAGTAGGATTGTATTTTTCACTTGCGACTAGATTTTTACAGGTTCGTCATTTGGGTGATGTAGGAAAATTAATGTTCCAAAAGCATTCATCAGAAAATGGTATTACATCTTTTCAGGCTTTATCATTAGCTCTATCTGGACGTGTTGGTACTGGTAATATCGCAGGGGTGGCTACTGCAATTGCTTACGGTGGACCTGGTGCTGTTTTTTGGATGTGGTTAATTGCGTTTTTAGGAGCGGGATCTGCGTTTGTTGAGGCTGCGCTAGGTCAAGTGTACAAAGTAAAACAAAATGGTCAATACCGTGGGGGACCTGCTTTCTATATTGAAAAAGGTTTGAAAATGAAATGGTATGCAGTTTTATTCGCATTTGTTACGGTGCTTGCAACAGGTGCTTTGCTTCCAGGAGTTCAAGCAAATAGCATCGCCGCGGGTATGGACAACGCTTTTGGTATTAGTCCAGCAATTACGGGAACAATTGTTGTTTTCGTCTTAGCTGTTATCATCTTTGGTGGAGTTAAGCGTATTGCTCGTACAGCTGAGATTATCGTACCATTTATGGCAGTAGGATATATTATTGTAGCTTTAGCAATTATTGTATTAAATATTTCTCAATTACCAGGAGTTATTTCATTAATCTTCTCAAGTGCTTTTGGCCAAGATGCTGCTTTTGGTGGAATACTTGGATCTGCTATCGCTTGGGGGGTAAAGCGTGGGATTTATTCAAACGAAGCGGGTCAAGGTACAGCACCGCATGCGGCATCAGCAGCTGAAGTTTCGCATCCCGCGAAGCAAGGGATTGTTCAAGCTTTCTCGGTGTATATTGATACATTATTCGTTTGTTCAGCAACAGCGTTTATGATTTTAATTACAGGCATGTACAATGTTACTCCTGAAGGGGCTGACCCAATTCGTATGAATTTAGAAGGAGTAGAACCTGGTCCTCAATATACTCAAGCTGCGGTTGAGTCAGTAATGCCAGGATTTGGTGGTCCATTTGTTGCAGTTGCTTTATTGTTCTTTGCATTCACAACAATCATGGCATACTACTATATGGCAGAAACGAATCTTGCTTACATAAATAGCAAGAAGAGCCGTAAATGGATGGACTATGTATTACGTGTTGTGTTCTTATTTATGGTGTTCTACGGAAGTGTGAAGACAGCGGGTCTTGCTTGGACGCTAGGTGATATTGGGGTAGGAAGTATGGCGTGGCTTAACATTATTGCGATCGTTCTACTAACGAAGCCAGCATTAAAACTTCTTCGTGATTACGAAGAACAAAAGAAAGCTGGAAAAGACCCTGTATTCGACCCAGTTAAAGTCGGAATTGAAAACGCAGAATTCTGGGAAAAGGATTATGTGTACCTAGGAGATCACGAGGAAACTAGAAAAGATTTTGAAAGTAGTAAAACAATAAGTAAATAAGCAGTTACTTAAGCTCATATTGATTTGGTAGATGTTCATTACACCAAATTGATATGAGTTTTTTTATTTAATAAACTGTCCACCTGAGGAGGACAAAAAGGGAAAAGTGTCCACGAAGGGTGTCTGACACCTACCCGGTGTGGTATACTTTTCGGAAAAGGGCTTGAAGGGGAACGGGAATGGTGAGTAAGGAAAAGAAGCTCTACGAAGTAGATTTATATAAACCGATACAAAAGTTTTTTACAAAGCTTGGCTATGAGGTACATGGAGAAGTTCATCATTGTGATGTAGTGGCACTAAAGGATGATGAATTAATCGTTGTCGAATTGAAATTATCCTTAACGGTTGACCTCCTGATGCAGGCAACAAAAAGGCAGAAGCTAACGGATCAAGTGTATATAGCAATTCCTAAGCCCAAATATAAGATGAACTCGAAGAAATGGCACGATCTTTGTCACTTATTAAAAAGGCTCGAATTAGGGTTAATTGTTGTTTCTTTTTTAAAAAGCGGTGCAAAAATGGAAGTCTGTTTTTCCCCACAACCATTTAACAGACAGAGAAGTAAAAATTATCATGTAAGAAACCGGAAAAAGTTGATTGAGGAAATGAAGGGAAGAAACGTTAATTACAATGTTGGTGGAAGTTCAAAAACAAAAATTATGACCGCATACAAAGAGAACTGTATACAAATTGCCAGTTTGTTAGATAGAAACGGACAGATGACTCCAAAGGCACTCCGACAACAAGGGACGGGTGAGAAGACACTCTCGATTCTCTCAAAAAATTATTATGGCTGGTTTGTAAAAGTAGGCAGAGGTGTGTATACCATTACTGATTTAGGGAAAAAAGAGTTGAAGGATTATCCTGAAGTAGTTAATCATTTCCTTGTTGCTGAAGATAAAAAGACAAATGAAGAGTATCTAAATGAAAATTCATGAAATTGTCAACCTAACTTACCCTTCATTTTACTAATTTTTGCTAAGATTAAGATACAACATAATATTTATTAGGCTATGAGAATTGGAGAAGCCGTTAAAACAGTGGGAGTACATAACTAACTCCCATGAGTTTTTACGGCTTTTTCCTATTCTAACGATGGTTAGGAGACTATTGAAGGGGAAGTGATGGTCTCCGTATTGAAGTATTTTTTTATTTTTATGATGATTTTTGTTGTTCCTCTAAATGGATAAGGGAACCCTTTTTTATCCAATATTGAAAGCTATCAAGTGGAAAAACACCCCTACAGTTAGAGTTTTCCATTTGAATCACGACGCCATCTCTTGTTAACTCTACAATTTTCAGTTTGTCAGATTTGCTGATATTTGGGATGAAACTCTTTGTCATTTCAAATGACATATTGTTCGTTAAATCCATTTCTCATACTCCTTAATGGTAACTTTCTTTCCTTTTTAATTTGTCCAAAATTAGATATTATATCCATAATTTAGTAAAGATTTTTTATAATAAGAAGGTCAAATTTGAACAAAGCAGTTTCAGTCAGTAAAATATGAGTAAGACCGATACTGCTATTAGGAGAAAATTTATGAATAAAACGTATGTTACCATTATCTCGTTCCTATCAATTGGAGCATTCCTGGTTTTGCTATTTGGGTTTTCATGGACCATTCACAATCAATTGAGTAAAAAAGAATCTACTGTAAGGCAACAAACTCAAGTTGAGGGAATTGTAAACGAAAAGGAAGGAAAAACCATTGTTGCACTTGGCGATTCTCTTACTAGGGGAACAGGTGATGAAGAAGGAAAAGGATATATTGGTTATTTAGTTGAGGAATTAGAAGAAAAAACAGATGAAAAGCTTACTCTTCATAACTATGGAGTGAAAGGGTACCGTTCAGATCAACTTCTAACTCAAGTAAAAGGGGAAACGATTCAAAATCAAATCAAAGATGCAGATTTCATTTTAATGACAATCGGTGGAAATGACTTGTTTCAAGGCGGACAAACCCTCGTTAGTCCAAAGCAAGACGAGATATCGGTTATAAAAGACCAATATGTAAAAAACCTCAAAGAAACCATTGATATGATTAAATCAATAAATCAAGATGCCGTCATTTTTCTAGTGGGCTTATACAATCCCTTTATTGACCTCGAGGATGCTGCAACGACAACGGCTGTTGTAAGAGATTGGAATTATTCAACCAATCAGCTTCTTGATCAATACCCGAATTCAGTTTTTGTACCAACCTTTGACTTATTTCAGCTTAAGGTGAATGACTACTTGTTTTCAGACAAGTTTCACCCAAATAGCAAAGGGTATCAATTAATTGCGGAAAGAGTAGCATCACTAATAACATGGTAGGAGTTTTATAATGACGGAGATAACTTTATCTATTAAAGGTTTACGAAAAAGAATAGGGAAAAGAGAAATTATAAAAGGACTAGACTTTGAGCTTAAAAGCGGTGAAGTATTTGGTTTTTTAGGACCTAATGGAGCAGGGAAAACTACAACTATTCGAATGTTAGTAGGGTTAATCCGCCCAACAGCAGGAAGCATTCATGTTTGTGGATATGATGTAAAGAAGGACTTTGTAAAAGCTATGAGTCACCTAGGGTGCATTGTAGAAAATCCGGAGCTTTATCCGTATTTAACCGGGATGGAAAATCTTCAACATTTTTCTCGGATGATACCGAATTTCGATTCCAAACATTTAGAATATGTCGTTAAATTAGTCAGACTTCAGGATCGAATCGATGATCCTGTTAAAACCTATTCACTCGGAATGAGACAAAGATTAGGAATCGCTCAGGCGCTTCTTGGAAAGCCCAAGGTGTTAATTTTGGACGAGCCCACAAATGGATTAGACCCGATGGGGATACGTGAAATGAGAGAATTTATCCGGTTTTTAGCTGAAAAAGAAGGCTTAACCGTGCTGGTATCCAGTCATTTACTCAGTGAAATACAATTGATGTGTGATAGGGTGGCTGTTATTTCAAAAGGAAGTGTAATTAAAGTGGATACAGTTAGCAATTTATTAAATCTTCAAGAGCAATTAGTTTGGAAAGTGACTCCAGTTGAAAAGGGAGCAAAGCTTCTGCAGACGGCTACATCGGTAACTCTGGATGAAGAGAACCGGTTAGTAACTCCGTTAACAGAAAAATCCTCTTTGTTGAATCAAATGCTCGTAGAAAATGGGGTAGAGGTCCACGAAATCCAAAGGAAAGTGCCTACTCTAGAAGACCTATTCCTCGAATTAACAGGAGGAGAATCCGTTGAATAAGCTTATTTTTAATGAAATGCTAAAGATTATCCGGAAGAGAAAACTGATTGTTATTGTAGCGATTATGGCCGTTTTAATTAGTCTTTTTACATATGCACAATTTCGGGAGGTTCAAAGACAAATTGAAAAATTAGGGGATGTTGATTGGAGAACCACTTTACAGCAACAAATCGTTGATACACAAAACCGATTAACGAGCAGTGGTATCTCGGATGAATGGAAAGCTCAGTTACAAATTCGTGTCCAGCAACAACAATACTACCTAGATAATAATATTAATCCAACCGAGCCAGGTGCTCCTACATTTGTTCGCAGTTTTGCGCAAGAATCAATTACCCTCTTTGTTCCATTATTAATTATGATCATTGCTGCAGACATAGTGTCTTCAGAGAAGAGTGCGGGTACGGTAAAGCTTCTATTAACAAGGCCGGTGAAAAGGTGGAAGATTCTACTAAGTAAGTATATTGCATTATTATTGTCCATTTCTATTATTGTTGTCCTTATGGGATTACTAGCGTATGTGATTTCAGGAGTGGTGTTTGGATTCGGAGGTTGGAAGGCACCGATTTTAACAGGTTTCACAAGCATGGGAGGAGAGCTTGATACTTCAAATGTTCAATTAATAGATCAGTTGCAGTACATTTTAATGGAGTTTGGGTTAGTATGGTTTGTTGCCATTGTCGTCGGAACCCTTAGTTTTATGTTATCCGTTTTATTAAAAAGTACGTCAGCTAGTATGGGAGTCATGCTTGCTGCTTTAATTGCAGGGTTAATTTTGAGCAATCTTGTATCGTCCTGGCAGTCAGCGAAATATTTGTTCATGATTAATCTTGATTTAACAGGATATTTAGCAGGGAGCTCTCCTCCAGTACCTGGGATGACACTATTATTTTCTATAGGAGTACTAGCTGTTTGGGCAGTTGTTGCATTGTTTGTCTCTTTTACTGTCTTTGTTCGGCAAGATGTATATTAAAACAGTACCACTTTTATAGTGGTACTGTTTTATATGACAGCAGAAATTTCAGCCTCGGTTAGTGGGAGAATCACTTCGAAAGTTGTTCCGATACCAACTTGGCTTGATATATGTATTTTACCTTTGTGATTTTCAATGATTTTAAAGCAAGTCGTAAGGCCTAAACCGGTTCCTTTTTCCTTGGTCGTATAAAATGGTTGTCCAATCTTTTCAAGCGTATCTTTAGAAATACCACATCCTGTATCGGAAAAATAAATTGAAACAAACTGGTAGTCATTTACAATACTTACGTGCACTTTTCCACCATTTTGCATGGCTTCAATTGCATTTTTAATAATATTTATAAAAACTTGTTTAATTTGGTTTTCTTCCCCATACACCCAGATAGGCTTATCATCTTTTTTTAGCTTTATTTCAATACTATTCATATTGGCTTTTGTACTAATAAGTGCAATTACATAGTCTAAAGTTTTAATGATGTCAAACTTTTTAAGATTGACTACTTGAGGCTTAGATAGAAGCAGCATCTCGCTTAATACAAGTTCGATCCTCTCAATCTCTGAAAATATGACATCAATATACTCTTTTTGAAGATGTCGTTGCTCTTTCAGTAACTGAATAAATCCGGAAATGGAGGTAAGAGGGTTTCTAACTTCATGTGCAATGGCCGCTGACATATTTGCTACCACACTTAACTTGTCAGAGTGTATTGCTAAGTCCTCGTTTAATTGAAGTAATTTTAACTCTGAAAGCTTCCATTCGGTAATATCTGTTAATGTTCCAACTGTAGAAATAAGCTTTCCCTTATCGTTAAAATTAAATTTAGAGTTGACTTCTATCCAAACAAAGCCTCCATCCTTTTTACGTAAACGTACTTCTTCTTGGACAATCTGAGTGGAATGCTTAATCGTTTCAATAGCTCGTTGGTTCATCCATTCTTGGTCTTCATGGTACACATAGAATAATAGGGAGCGCCCAATGCTTTCGAGGGGAGAATAGCCAGTAACAGTCTCCCAGGCTGGATTCAACACGGTAAAACAACCCAAGTGATCCGTTTGATAGACCACTTGATTCAAATTGTTAAATAAGTATGTATTTGTTTCTAACAGTTTTTTGTAGTTTTCTTCACTGTTTGATAGCTTTTTAAAAAGTACTTTTGATTTGTCAAAATATGAACCAAGGCACCAAGCAGTAATTGCGAAGGTAAAAGTGAAAGGAAGGTCAAGCCATGGATCATACTCATAATTTTTTGCTACATAGAAAACCAAATTCCATGTAGTCATTCCAATCAAAAACGCAATAGTTGAGATCAATCTACCTTTGTAGCGTTCAAACATTGGTCCAACTCCATCTCATAAAAACTTATTATCAAGCCTGATATAACCTAATATAACCTAATTCTGTTATTCTTGGAATAGAATTTCCTTTGATTCTGGGTAAAATTTTAAAAATTCAAACTATATATTCCGTAATTTGAAATAAAGTAAAAAAGATAAATGAGAAGGGGGGAAGAGATCGAATAACGATCTTTCCCATTATTCTATCAAAATTCGTCATCCTGAGTGGAGAATGGTATGTTTAGACTTCTTTCAACTGTTCTAAGTCTTTGATTCAAACGACTTAAACGACGAGTATGTTTTTCGTCGTTTTGATTTAGACGGACAATTTCTTGATTTATTCTACCAATTTCTTTATTCACTCTTGTGATCTCTGTTATTTGACGTGTTAATTCTCTATTCAGGCGTTCAATTTCTTTCGATTGGTTTTCATTTTTTCTCTCTAAAGTAGATAATCTTCTTTCTAATCCTTGAATTTGAGGTGGTTGCCGATAATAGTCATGAATGGCAGTAGTGGGGACTACATAACCATTAGTAAAATAAGTAGGGTAGTGATACATTTGAGGCAGCTCTCCTTTATCGTTAGTCGGTATAATTTATGAATAACACAAATATTTGACAGGGCAGTAGCCTAGTGTAGATTTTTGTCATCCTATACATTATTTCTTGGGAAAGCGCAAGACTTGACATTTCCTGCAATATCTGTGTCGGAAATTGTATTATGGAGACGTTTGTTGTCAGAAAATTATAACAAATAATGCGTGCAATCTGTCAGTTGGTGTAATATTATTTTTCTTAAAGGGGAAATTTGTTCATAGCATATCGCTAGCAGTTGCTAGCTTGGTGTTTCTATTACATAATGAAGTTGAAAAAATTTGTATGTAAAGGAAACTTCTATAAAATTTCTTCGTATATACAATGGTTACTAGTTTTTATAAGGACGAAAATAACAAACAGTTAAATTTGGAGGAAATGTAGATGAATAATCATGAAATTGATTTTAAGATTTATGGAGATGACATGCAGTTCGTTGAAGTGGAGCTTGACCCAGGAGAAACGGTAATCGCTGAAGCAGGGAGCTTAATGATGATGGAGGACCACATTCATATGGAGACGATCTTTGGTGATGGATCTTCCGGTGGTGGAGGTCTGATGGGGAAATTACTAGGAGCCGGAAAAAGAATGATTACTGGCGAAAGCTTGTTTATGACGACATTCACGAATCAGGGTAGTGGGAAAAAACATGTATCCTTTGCTTCGCCATACCCAGGAAAAATAGTACCAATGGACCTCAGTGAGCTAGGGGGAAAAATTATTTGTCAAAAAGATGCGTTCTTAGCAGCTGCAAAAGGTGTATCGGTTGGAGTTGAATTCCAGAGAAAAATGGGTGCAGGATTTTTCGGTGGAGAAGGATTTATTATGCAGAAGCTTGAAGGTGATGGAATGGCTTTTGTTCATGCTGGTGGGACCATTTATCAAAAAACGCTTGCACCAGGTGAAGTTCTCCGTGTCGATACTGGCTGCTTAGTCGCAATGACGAAGGATGTAGATTATAATATTGAAATGGTTAAAGGTGTGAAAACTGCTTTATTCGGTGGAGAAGGGTTGTTTTTTGCTACGTTACGTGGACCTGGAACCGTTTGGATTCAATCTCTACCATTCAGTCGTTTAGCGAGTCGGGTATTTGCAGCAGCTCCGCAGGCTGGAGGAAATGGAAGAGACGAAGGTAGTCTATTGGGTGGCGTATTTAGAATGTTGGATGGAGATTAATAAGAGACTTTATTTTGCATGAGCTGCTACGGCAGCTTATTTTTTTTGACTTAATTGCACACTGTCCACCTGAGATGGACAAAAGCAGGGAAAATGTCCACGAAGGGTGTCTGTCACCGTTATGATCTATTCGTTATAATTCTTTCGTAAATGGAGTTGTTGCGGTATAATATGTCATGTGATTAAGTATAAGCCTAGTTAGTAGGTAAGTAGATACAATGTTGAAAGAGAGTGTTCATTATGGGCCGTAAGTGGAACAATATTAAGGAAAAAAAGGCATCCAAGGATGCAAATACGAGTAGAGTTTACTCCAAATTTGCGTTAGAAATTTATGTAGCAGCTAAACAAGGTGAGCCGGATCCGGAATCAAACCAGGCGCTTAAATTCGTTTTAGAGCGTGCGAAAACGTATAACGTACCAAGAGTTATTATTGACCGTGCGATTGATAAAGCTAAAGGTGGAGCGGAAGAAAACTATGATGAGCTTCGTTACGAAGGCTTTGGACCAAGCGGATCAATGATTATTGTTGATGCACTTACCAATAACGTGAACCGCACAGCTTCTACCGTTCGCGCTGCGTTTGGCAAAAACGGCGGAAACATGGGAGTAAGCGGATCTGTTGCTTATATGTTCGATAATACTGCTGTTTTTGGTATTGAGGGTAAAACGTCTGACGAGGTACTTGAGTTACTAATGGAAGCAGATCTTGACGTACGTGACATTATTGAAGAAGAGGATACTGTAATTGTATATGCGGAACCCGATCAGTTCCACGCTGTACAGGTTGCTTTTAAAGATGCTGGAATTACAGAATTTACGGTTGCTGAGCTAACGATGCTCGCGCAAAATGATATTAGCTTAGACCCAGAAGCTCAAGCACAATTTGAAAAATTAATTGATGCATTAGAAGATTTAGAAGATGTACAACGTGTGTATCATAACGTTGATTTAGGAGAGTAAAAAGAAACAGGTCTTTATCATACAAAGGCCTGTTTCTTTTTTATATATTTATGGACGATAGATGAAGAAAGGAACCTCTTCAATTCCTAAAAGACGAACATATGTAAAAAGTTGTCCTTTATGATGAATTTCATGATCTTTAGCCAGCTCCAAAATAGCTTTTCCTGGTAAGTCCATTCCAGCAAAAGCTATGATACTTTTTAATTGTTCATCAGTTAATTTTTCCAGCTCTTGTTTAGCGTACTCAGTCTGAGCCTCAACTAATTCAATAAGCTCTTTTGCAGTAGAGACTTCCTTCTTTTCTGTTGGAGGTGTAAACACTCCCGTCTTCACTGTGTTTACGAACATTGAAGTGGAACCCGAGATATGAAGGGCAAGCTCCGACAAGGACATTCCATTTTCCCACGGTCTAAAGGAGAGTTGCTCATCGTTAACCACTTTTAGTAACTCAAGTAATGCCTTTCTATGCGATAGCCAGCCGCTGATGAAACCAGATAATTTACTCATTCATTTTCCTCCTCAATTGAAAAATAACCACCTAGATAATTATATGATACGAACTTATTTCTAACAATTTTTAACTACGTATAAATAATTTGTCTAGTTAAGAAACATACTATGTCTGGATAAAAAATGGGTAAAGTAGTGAGATTTATGAGGAATCAGACACTTATTGAATTTTTCAAGTTTTCTATTGTTGGAGCAATTAATACGATGGTTGATTTTGGCGTGTTTAGCCTGTTACTGACAAATGGTTGTCCCATTCTATTGTCTCAAATCATCTCATATGGATGTGGAATGCTAAATAGTTTTATAATGAATCGTTCATGGACCTTTAAGGAGAATAAAAGAAATGAGTACTCTGAGCCCTTAAAGTATGTAGTAGCAAATGTAGCTACCTTAATTGTAGTATCAGTGCTGATTCTTCTCTTTATCAACCTGTTTCATCTGCCTGTTTTAATTGCAAAGGTCATATGCACAGGGATTGGGATGGTAATTAACTTTATAAGCAGTAAGTTCTGGGTGTTTCAGGGAATCGAGAGAAGTAGGGGGTACGAGTGATTCGAAATATGGTTTTGAATAAAGTATAGGTAATGCATAAAGGCGAGTTTTCATCCGCAAAAAAGACAAAGCGGGATCTACCCATACTTTGTCTTTCAATCACATATTAATCTCCCCAAAGTCTCCACCAGCTTCGTTTTTTCGCGGTTTTTGCGGCGGCCGCTTCACGGAAAGCTGAAACTAGATCTTGAAATCCTTCTTCGCGTTGATGAATGTGACTAGTGAATTCCTGGAGCTCGTGAATAGATTCTCGGAGCTGCTGTTGATCCTCATGCAAAGAAAAGGCAACTGTTCGAACATCATTTTTAACATCTGCTACGGTTTGAGACACTGCTGATAGAAGCTGGTCATTTTCTGTTTGAACGGCTTGGTTCATTTGATCAATTTTTTGCTCAATACTTTCAGAGGTTGCTTTCGAATGTTTCGCAATGGTTTCTGATAAGGTTCCGAATGTTTCAGAGGTATATTTCGAATTTGATTGAATCGCTTCACTCAGTACTTGCATGTCAGCCTTTCGCTTATCGTTTGATCTTTGAATTGACTTTGAAAGATCAATGACTGTTTGTAATGATGAATTTGCTAACTCGTGTTTGATTTCATCCATAAGAATGGAACGCTGATTTAACATCTCTCTCCTTACTTCGTGAATCACACCTTCTTTTAAAACTTGAAGGCTGGCTTGAATGTCAGTTAATTGTAACGAGTGCTCGTTTGTTTTTTCCGGCTCGGCTACATCTGTCGTTGACAAAACCATTTCGAATGATTCGGAGACAGATTCTGAAGGGGATTGTAAGTGCTTCTCTAGAAGGGTTCGAATCATGCCCTTGCCCACATTTTGAGCTCTCATAGCTGAAATTTTTTCTAAAAGTTTAATTTCAACACTTGTATAATAACGCGCACCTTGCTTTGTACGCGGAATGACTAAAAGTCCACTTAAATCTTTTTCCCATTGTCTAATCGTTCCAGAAGGAATTCCAAGTAGTTTTGATACCTCTTGAATAGAATAGGCTCTTGTAATTTCTTGATTTATCATAGTGACGTTCCTTTCTTATAAGAATTTAGTGGTGTGCTAATATTAACAATTATTCTCTATGAAACTAGTTAGTTTCCTGCCATAAGACAAAAGCTATCAAAACTAGTGTTCTTTCCCCAAAAGCTGAGGGAAAGTTTGGTTATTTGCGATTCGAGAGTCGAAATCAATAAAAAACCTCGAAAAAAGAAGGTAGAAACTGTAAGTGTCAATCGCTAAACTAAAGGGTAGAGTCATAGAAAAACGGGGAGGGTAAGGGATGAGAGCAATCGTATTACGTGAACTAGGAGGACCAGAGCAATTTCGACTAGAAGAAGTGGAGAAGCCCATACCGAATGCTCATGAAGTGCTCGTAAAGTTGAAGGCGTCAGCTTTGAACCGTCGTGATATATATGTTCGAATGGGACAATATCCAGGAATTAAGATACCGGCAATACCAGGAGCTGATGGGGCTGGGGTGTTAGAAGATGGGTCCGAAGTCATTATCTATCCTGCATTAAATTGGGGAGAAAATGAAAACTTCTATTCAAAAGGTTTTCATATTATCGGTGTTCCTTCAGATGGAACCTTTGCTGAATACATAAAAGTACCTAAAGAAAATATATTCCCGAAGCCCGATTACCTTAGCTGGGAAGAAGCTGCAGCGCTTCCATTAGGAGGATTAACAGCCTACCGTGCGTTGTTTACAAGAGGAAAACTACAAGAAGGAGAGACTGTATTAATCCCTGGGATTGGTGGCGGAGTGGCAACCTTTCTTCTACAAATGGCTGTTGCAGTAAAAGCAAAAGTCTTTGTTACGTCTAGTAGCGAGGAGAAGATTAAAAAAGCGATAAGCATGGGAGCTATTGGTGGTGTAAATTATAAAGAAGAAGGATGGGATCGACTACTAAAGGAACAAATGAAAGGGTCGGCAGATCTCATTGTTGATAGTGTGGGAGGCTCTAGTTTTTCTAAACTAATTAATGTAGCAAATAACGGGGGAAGAATTGTTAGCTTCGGGGCAACCGCTGGACCAATCCCACAAATCGTCATGCCAAAAATATTTTTTAAGCACTTGGATATACTTGGTTCCACCATGGGTTCACCAAAAGATTTTACAAACATGCTGAAACTGTATGAAGAACATCAATTACGCCCGGCTATAGATTCGGTTTATACTTTAGAAGAAATGCACCAAGCCCAAGATCGAATAGAGAAAGGCAGTAATTTTGGAAAAGTTGTACTGAAGCTAGCCAGTAAGTCATAGCTATTTTGCATTAGAAGCACCGTCATTTTAACAAAATGAGGGTGTTTTTTTTTATTTTTTTTAAAAAACTCTTCTATTTTTTGGACATATAAAATATAATTCAACTGTACCATCTGTATTACGATTAATAGTACACTAGGTACAGATTGGAGGGTGACCATGTTTGAGCTAGATATTAGAAGTCGAAAACCAATATATGAACAGCTGGTAGACAAGTTAAAAGAGCTTATTATTAGTGAAGTCATGAAAGCGGATGAACAGCTACCATCCGTTCGGGTAATGGCACAGCAACTGACGATTAACCCGAATACCATTCAAAAAGCCTATCGAGAGCTTGAGGTTCAAGGATATATTTATTCAATCAAAGGAAAGGGGAGCTTTGTGAGTCCAGATACTCCAAAGCAAAACAGTGAAAAAATGAAGACAATTAAATCTGAACTAATAAAACTTTTGTCAGAAGCTATGTATCTTGGAATCACTAGTGATCAACTCGTTGAAATCATAAAGGAAGTGGAATCCACAATAGGGGGAGGGAGCAGAAGTGATTCAATTTAGTTCGGTAAGTAAATCCTTTGAGGGAACCGATGCGGTTGAAAATATATGCCTCCATATTCAAAAGGGATCAATATATGGGTTGCTTGGAACAAATGGAGCGGGGAAAACTACTTTATTAAAGCTTTTAGCTGGAATTTATGTTCCTGACAACGGTTCTGTATTGGTTGATGAGAACTCAGTATTTGAAAATTGTTACATAAAACAGCGTGTGTTCTTTATTCCTGACCAACCATTCTTCTTTTCACAATACACACTAGCTGATATGGGTAAATTTTATGAGAAAATTTACTATAAGTGGAATCAAGAGAGATACGAATTACTTGTGGATGCGTTTAAGATCGATGAAAAAAGAAAGCTTCATAAATTCTCAAAAGGTGTCCAAAGGCAAGCGGCGTTTATTCTAGCCCTGTCCACCATGCCTGAAATCCTTCTTCTAGACGAGCCTATGGATGGACTGGATCCAGTTGTTCGGAAAAATATTAAAAGCTTAATTATTGAAGATGTAGCCTCAAGGGAAATGACGGTACTTATCTCTTCCCATAATTTGCGTGAAGTAGAAGACATTTGTGATTATATAGGCATTTTGCATAAAGGAGAGCTATTGATTGAGAAGGAACTTGATGACTTAAAGTCTGACACACATAAAATTCAAGTAGCATTCAAGGAAAATGTCCCGGAGAATCTATTTACCGGTGTCAAACTTTTGCATCAAGAGAAAAGAGGAAGTGTCTTTATCTGTATTGTTAAAGGAAAAGAAGCGGAAATAGTAGATAAAGTCAAGAAATATCAACCTGTAATTCTCGATATTCTCCCACTAACATTAGAAGAAATCTTTATTTATGAAATGGAGGGTGTCGGATATGCCATCAAAAACATCTTTGCTTAACCCTGAGATTTTAAAATTAATGCTTAGAAGCTCAGGTTGGGTATCTATTATTTATTTTCTTGTATTGTTGTTTGCCATCCCATTTGAAATATTATTGAGCACTACAAATGAACGTTTGATGTTTGAACCAGCGAATGTGTTTCAATACAATATGGAACTTCAATATATTTTACTAGTATCCGTGCCGGTTTTATTGCCTTTGTTCTTGTTTCATTTTATGCAGTCAAAACAAAGCTCAGATCTTATTCATAGTTTACCAGTAAATAGAGAAACGCTATTCCACCAATACACTCTTTCTGGTTGGCTAATGGTAAACATACCAGTCGTCATAATTGCAACGATAGTTTTCGTTCAGCGTAGTGTTTTGGATCTACAATCTATTTTAGTAACTGACTCTATTTTTTATTGGTTAGGGATGACAATTCTTTTTAATACCATCATATATATTAGTACAGTGTTTATCGGCATGATCACAGGTATTTCGATTGTACAAGGTATTCTATCGTATATTTTTCTGCTTCTGCCAGTTGGATTATTTGTATTAAGCGCATTTAATCTTAAGTTTTTTATGTTTGGTTTTCCAGATAGTTATCATTTAAATGGAAAAGTACAATATTTATCTCCGTTAACCATGATAGAAGGAATACAAGATATTTCTAATGGGATACTTTTAGGGATTTATGCCGGTATTTCTGTATTACTGTATTTTCTTAGTTTAGTGCTTTATAAAAAAAGGAAACCGGAATCTGTATCTCAAGCCGTTATATTTCCGATTTTAAAACCAATCTTGAAATTTGGAATGACTGTTTGCTGTGCATTATTGGCAGCTGCTTACTTCGGTGACTATCGTGAGGTATCGGAAAGCTGGTTATTCTTCGGTTATCTGTTTGGATCCTTTTTCGGTTATGTACTAGCTGAAATTCTACTTCATAAAACATGGAGGGTATTTGGTAATCTTAAAGGTTATCTATATTATGGTGGTATTTTAATAGTAATCATTGCTATTTTTCAGTTTGATCTCACTAACTATGAAAACCAAATTCCAGAGATAGAAGATATCCAAAAGGTGCATTTAAGCGATGGTCCGTATCTTTACTTGAATCCTGAGCAAAGTGGCTATTCAAAAGATACCTTCTACTTAAATGAAAAAAACAATATTGGATTAGTTCACGATTTGCATAAGCAGATTCTTTCCAATAAAGAAAGTAAAAAAGCATCAGGTGCAGGTGAACAAATTGAAACCGCCTTTTTTGTGTATGAGTTAAAGAACGGAAAAAAATTGGTTCGTGAATACGAAATAAACAAAGATGATTATTTGGCATACTACAAACCTATTCATGAATCAAAGGAATATAAAGAGGTTAACTATCCATTGTTCAATTTAACAACGAATGAAATTAACATGATTACTATTGAGTCAATGGGATATAAAAATGATCGTGCCGTAATTTCTGAGAAAGCAGATATCAAGGAATTTCTATCTATTATAAAGGAAGATATTCTAGCCTCAACTTATGAGGAGATGTATAGTTCAAAATCTTTTCAATCTCATATTTCCTTTTCTTTGAATAATAGCAAAGAATTTTACGGATACGCAGATATCCCTGCCTTAGCTAGCTACAAAAAGCTTGAAAATTGGTTAGCTGAGAAAGAACTGCTTGATAATGCCTTTATCTCGGAGGAAGACATTGATTACGCAGTGGTTTTAGAAAAAGAGGACCTCGAAATCAATCATGATGGATACTCAAATCTTGAAGTTTTTACCAATATGAATAATCATCCAAACGCCAAAACTTTCAAAACGAAAGATCAAATAAGAGAACTGATGGATATTACAGAAGACGCTTATTTACCAGACAGTAAAAAGACATACGTAATCGCCTATAAATTTAAAAATCAACAGGACCCTTATTTAGGAACGTTTGACAAGAGCGACGCACCTGCATATGTAAATGAAAAGTTTAATTAATGGATTACGGGGAAAGGGAGGGAGTGATCATGAATGAGGAATTATCGAAGGAAGATATGATGACGATTTGTTTTAGTCATCAAAAACTTCTCTTTCATATCGCCTTCGGTATCACAAGGGATTACCACTTAGCACAGGACGTAGTACAAGAAACATTTTTTAAAGCATTTCGGAAAATAGATACCATCGTTGATGAGGCCAAGCTCCGCTCATGGTTATCCTCGATTGCATCAAGAACAGCAATTGATTTTGTGAGAAAAGAAAAAAGAAGGAAAGAAGTACTCGAAACTGAAATCACTTACCAAGAGGTCGCATCTCATAAAAATGTGGAAGAAGAAGTGAATTCTTTGTTATTACAGAATGAAATAACAAAAGCCTTTGGGGTGCTTAATGCTAATCAAAAATCTGTGCTACATTTAAAAGTTGTAGAAGGAATGAAGGAAAAAGAAATCGCCGAAGCATTACACCTTAATCAAAACAATGTCAAAACCGTGTTATATCGAGCGAGGAAAAAATTATCCATGCATTTAGCAGAAAAAAACTATGCATGACATGCTAGAAATATAAAGAAGGAACGTTACTGCTCTACGGCAGTAACGTTTTTAGTTTTTCTTTCGAGGATCCGACTCCTCAGCAAATTCCGTCCCAAACGCTAGCTTCTGAGACGTACGTAGAGGTCTTTTCCTTTCTGTAGGAGTCGATGGTTCTAACCGACCTATTAGAAATAAATGTACAAACACCTCAGATATTCCGATGAATGTTGCTGCTATAATACTTCCCCATGCAATCTGTTCATAGCTGTGTAGAAGAACGTTTCCAAAAATCCACACAATCGCATAGACAGTGAAAAAATCGATGACAACAGCGGCTCGGTTTCCAACCCTCGGCAAAATAATTTTATCTCCTATGAAATAGGAAACAATGGTTACCAAAATACTGAATGACAAGACTTCGGAAATCCCGGCTTCAAAGAACAGGTCAAAGGCAATAGTAAATATAATAATACAAGCAACGAACTTAAGAAGGATGATTCGAAAATTTGTGCGCATAGATTTCGCTCCTTTTTACATATTGTAAACGTAAGTTCATTTTCCATTCACTAGAGGAAAAGAAACATGAAAAATCTAAATTGTCCTCTCTAAAAATACATTTGTCCATCTAATGAGGAAAAAATGCTTGATTCTTTACTACTTTGAAGCGATAATAAATATAAATTTTATTTATCAGGGGATGTTTACATGAAGGTAGCAAAATTCGGAGGATCATCTTTAGCAAATGGAGAGCAGTTACAAAAAGTATTTCAAATCGTCACAGCTGATCCTAGTCGAAAGGTAATTGTTGTATCAGCACCAGGAAAGAGAAAATCAGATGATATAAAAGTGACAGATTTGTTGATACATTGCGCAGAGCAGGGATTAAATGGTGAAGATACAAGTGTGACACTTGAGCAAATAATCGATCGTTACGATAGCATCGTTAAGGAACTCCATCTCTCATCAGATATTACAGAAGAGATTAAAAATACTTTACACTCATTATTATCTGCAGATAAATCCAATCCAGACCATTATATGGAGGCTCTAAAAGCAGCTGGTGAGGACAATAATGCGAAATTAGTGGCGAAGTTCTTTCAATCAAAAGGAGTGCCGGCAAAATACATCAATCCAAAGGACGCTGGATTGTTTGTTACTGATGAGACAGGGAATGCACAAGTACTACAGGAATCTTATGACAATTTATATAAACTACGAGAAGAAGATGGGATTTTGATCTTCCCAGGATTTTTTGGTTATACAAAGGATGGAAATGTTGTAACTTTTTCGAGAAGTGGTTCCGATATTACAGGCTCGATCTTAGCGAATGGCATAAAAGCAGATCTGTATGAAAATTTCACAGACGTAGATGCTGTTTATTCAGTAAATCCAAATCTTGTTCAAGACCCAAAAGAAATAAAAGAACTTACTTACCGTGAAATGAGAGAACTCTCTTACGCTGGCTTTTCTGTATTTCACGATGAAGCATTAATTCCAGCTTTTAGGGCAGGAATTCCAGTACAGGTAAAAAACACGAATAACCCGCTTTCGCCAGGGACTTTAATTGTTCATGAGCGCAGTGTTCAAAATGGTCCTGTAACAGGAATTGCAAGTGATAAAGGGTTCTGTAGCATTTATGTTGGAAAATATTTAATGAACAGAGAAATCGGTTTTGGAAGTAGATTATTAAGAATATTAGAAGAACATGGAATGTCATATGAGCATACTCCATCAGGAATTGATGATATTTCTGTTATTTTACGTCAGGATCAAATGGATTACGAAACAGAACAACGTATTGTTAACCTTATTCTCACAGAGTTGCATGCAGATGAAGTGAAGGTTGAGCACGACTTGGCTTTAATCATGATTGTTGGTGAAGGCATGAGACAAAATGTTGGAACAACAGCAAGAGCTGCAAAGGCACTTGCCGATGCTGGTGTGAATATTGAGATGATTAACCAAGGTTCATCTGAAGTGAGTATGATGTTTGGCGTAAAAGAAGCGGATGAAAAGCATGCAGTAAAAGCACTTTATAATAAGTTCTTTGTCGGTGTACCGGTATAAGATAGGAGAAGCATGAATATTCATGCTTCTTTTTTTGAAATAATAATCTTGTTTTAGTAAAAAATAAAGGAAATATGAAAAACAAGAGGTAAGATATGCTCGAACAGACGGGAATCCATTGGGTCATATTAATCGTTGTATTTATCCTTACTGCTATCGGATTATTGGTTATCTTACGAAAGAATTATGTAAGTTACGGTATTATTACAGGAATAAGCATCCTAGTATCCATAGTGTTGTGTATGTTTTTCTACAAAAATGGGTTTTATCGATTTGTGTTGCCTCTACCAGTTATTCTACCTACCGTTGCTATGAGTTTTACGTTTCTCACGTTATTTTCCATTTATTATAAGCCGAAGCACCACACATTTGTTTTTTACTTTACTATTATCAATCTTGTTTTCGCGATTGAAATGGTACTAAGGTATTTTTTTCATTTTATTGTGTATAGAGGTCCCTGGGATACATGGGACTCGTATTCTCTCTATTGGGTATATATCCGTTTCTTTGCGTTTCTCGGTGATTGGTTCGTCCCATCGAAATATAGAAATCCAATTCCCAGTGATACTAGAGCATATTGGTTTAGCTTTATTATTGTTATCATCGGTACGATAATGGGCTTTATTTTTATGCTAAATCAATGGCATGAGAGATAACATGATAGTGGCAAAATGAATAGTAATTTGTTAATGTTATACTCATCATAGTTTTGTTTGGAGGATGATTTGTGTTTATAGCTATTATATTTTTTCTGCTTATGTCTTTTTTTCTATCTGGAAGTGAAACTGCACTAACTGCGGTTAATAAAATGAAACTAAAGACAAAGGCAGAAAGCGGTGACAAAAAGGCGCAGAAGCTTTTAACACTTGTGTCTAATTTGGACGAATTAATTACAGCAATATTAATTGGTAACAATATCGCTAATATTATGCTTCCTACATTGGTAACCATTATTGCCATTGAGTATGGATGGAACGTAGGGATTGTGACAGGGATTCTTACGGTCGTATTAATTGTATTTGCTGAAGTATTGCCTAAGTCGATTGCTGCTAGTTTTGCTGATAAGATTGCCTTTCTCGTCTTTCCAGTCATTCAGTTCATTATGATTATATTAAAACCATTAACATTTCTTTTGTCACGCTTTACAAGAGCTGTCATTAAGCTTTTAGAAAAAGAAGATAGGGATGGCGTGTCTATTTCAAAGGAAGAGCTTATTACTATGGTCGACATTGCCGCGACGGAAGGTACATTTCAAAATGATGAGACGAAAAGTATAAAGGGAGTTATTGATTTTTATAGCTTAGATGTTAGAGATGCATTAAAAACCCCGCGCATGGAAATTCAAGGAATTCCTTTTGACTCGACATTTGAGGAAGCGAGAGAAGTGGTTATAAACAATCAATATACAAGATATCCAGTATATAAAGAAAATATGGATAATATTGTAGGAGTCTTCCATTCAAAGGGTCTATTATCTTGGTCAGTAGAACCTGATAAACCATTAGAGGATTTTACAGATAATTCCCCATTATTTGTATTTGAATTTCACTCAATTGAAAAGATATTTAAAATGATGCTAAAGGAACGCAAGCATCTTGCGATTGTGCTTGATGAATACGGGGGAACCAAAGGAATAATTACAAACGAGGATATTATTGAAGCCATGATTGGCCTTGAAATAAAAGATGAGACAGATGAAAATGAAGAGATTTTGATCGATGAATTAACGGACTCTCATATTATTTGTAATGGAAAGCTAGCCTTAAGAAGATTAAATGAAGTGTTCAAAACAAAGATTCCTGAAGATGAAGATGTATTAACAGGATTTTTATTAAAAGAGATGGGGCATTTCCCAGAGGAAGGGGAAACATTTGAATACCATCATCTCCACTTTGAAATGCTTGTAGTAGAGGATAATAAAATCAAGCAAATTGAAATAAAAAAGAAAACTCCACCATTAGTGTAAAAAAACTCCGTTGCCTTAGCAGCGGAGTTTTTACTATAACTAACCAATAATAATACGTTCTTTAGGATAATGGAACTTTTCTTTGACAGGGTTTCCTCGAATGATAAATAAGAAGGAGAAGATTCCGATACGACCAATAAACATAACCAAAATAATGACTAGCTTACTGGCTGTACTTAAATCTGCCGTGATCCCCATTGATAATCCCGTTGTACCAAAAGCCGAGCTAACTTCAAAGACAATCTCCATTAAACCTATTGAAGGTTCAAGAACAGCCAATATAATGACAGAAGCTGAACAAATCATAACTGCCGTTGTGATGACAATATATGATTTAAGAATATCTTCTTGTAAAATCTCCTTTTTAAATACTTTTATCGTATCTCGACCTTTTGCATATGTAAATATACTTAACATCATTATTGCAAAAGTGGTAGTTCGTATACCACCACCCACACTGCTTGGAGAGGCCCCGATAAACATGAGAATACATAAAAGTAGTAGGGTAGGGGTTGTAAATTCACTTACATCCATGGTCGCTAAACCACCATTTCTAGTAGTAACCGATTGGAATAATGCGTAAAAAAATGATTCATGCCAAGATTTCCCTGCAAAAAAATGATTATACTCAAAAAGAATAATGAGTAAAGTTCCACCGATAACTAAAAGGAAAAAAGTTGTTGATGTAACTTTTGAAAATAAACTAAATCGAAATAGACTATCTTCTCTACGAAATAAAAAGTGACGAACCTCAATTAGAACAGGAAAACCGATAGCACCAAGAATTAACAGTATGATGTTAACGAGTTGAACAAAATAATCATTAGCATATGGAAGCAGGGACTGACCGGTAATATCAAATCCTGCGTTCGTGGTCGCACTAACACTCATGAAAAAGCCATGTAAAAAGGCTTCCTGCCAATTGGGATAGTAATTAACCAAGTAAATACCGAGTACTACACTCCCAATTACTTCAATAAAGATGATAAGATAAAGAATTTGTCTCATTAACTGAACCAGACCTGACAGAGTGGACTGATTTTGATCGGTCATAATTAACTTTCGTTCACGAAGTCCAATTTTCTTTCCCATTAGGAGCCAAATAAATGTGCCTAGTGTCATAATCCCAATTCCACCGAATTGAAGGATGAAAGCAAAAATGAATGTTCCTGCCACACTTAGCTTTTCAGAGATAGAGATGGTAGAAAGTCCTGTAACACTTACCGCACTAGCAGAAGTAAATAATGCATCAATAAAGGAAATGTCCTCTCCAGATTTTAAAGTGATTGGAAGCATTAAAAGTACAGTTGATATAACCACCGCAAGTACGTAAAATAATACAATGATTTGAACAGATGAAAGCTTTTCCATAAAGATTTTCGAACTAATTTTCATGATAAACCTCTTTATAAATATTCTAAACTTATTGTTGTTCCCATAAGTTCCAATTATACAAAAGATATTGGTAATCGGGAAGTAGTTTGTTTAATTGCTCAAACAGTAATCTAGTATTATTTTAACAGAGTATATGATGAAACAATCGAAAATAAATAATAATTTGTAACTTTATCCAATTTCAATCGTATAGAAATATGTGTTAAATAAGGATAGAAAGAAGGGCGAAAATGACTCAATATGCTCTAGAAGTTCACAACCTTACAAAGAAAATAGGGAAAAAATTGATTGTTAAAAACGTAACTTTTCAAATTGAAAAAGGAGAAATTTTTGGTTTACTTGGTCCTAACGGAGCCGGAAAAACAACGATCATTCGGATGATCGTCCACTTAATTAATCGTACAGAAGGAAAAGTAGTGATAAATGGACATGATCTAGATGAATCTTTCAAAGAAGCAATGGGAGAAATAGGGGCCATTGTGGAAAATCCTGAATTCTATAAATATATGAGTGGTATGAAAAACCTAAAGCATTATATGAGAATGGCCACAAAGGATGTTTCAGTTGAAAGGCTTGATGAGGTCATACGTTTGGTCGGTCTGGAACAAGCAATCCATCAGAAAGTAAGAACGTATTCTCTAGGAATGAGACAAAGACTCGGAGTAGCTCAGGCTTTATTACATAGTCCAAGTATTCTCATTCTTGATGAACCGACGAATGGACTTGACCCACAAGGAATAAGAGAATTTCGTGATTATTTAAGATTATTAGTGAATCAAGGTATTTCTGTATTGGTCTCCTCCCATTTGCTCTCAGAAATGGAACTGATGTGTGATCGGTTTGCCATTATAGAAAAAGGTAAGCTAACTCATATCTCCCGAATGAATGAAACAGTCCATCTAGGCAGTCAAACAAAACAACATGTGATGTTTGAGGTTGATAACACTGAACAGGCCTTTAATCTACTAGTAAATCAAAATTTGGGTGAAGAAAGAAAGGTGGAAGCGGGTTTTATCTATTCATCTATGGATCGGGAGACAGTTGCTAAGGCGAATCAGCTATTTGTCTCGAACGGATTACAAGTGTATGAAATTTCTTATTTAAAAGCATCGCTTGAAGATCGCTTCCTTGAGATTACAAATAAAGAAAAAAAGGAGCAATCGATATGATCGGACTTATTCAAAATGAAATGATAAAAATCTTCGAGAAACGGGCAAGCTGGATTTATATTGCAATACTAATTGTTGCAATGGTGATTGGTGGATTTATTTATCAAAGAGTAAATGGAGAGGCAGATGAAAATTGGCGTGAAAATTTAGAAGCACAGAATGCGCAGTATAAACAAGAAATAGAGCAAACTCCCGCCGATCAAGATCCAACCTGGCTAGAAGATCAAATCAAGCAAAATGAAAGATTTCTTGAGAAAAATATAAATCCAACGGCAAAAACCAATTGGCATTTTATGAACGATGTCGTAATAGGCGTAACAACACTTGTCACCTTGTTTTCTGTTATTGTAGCAAGTGCGGTCGTCGCTGCTGAGTTTTCAGATGGCACAATTAAACAGCTGCTCATAAGACCGCATAAAAGATGGAAGATCTTATTGTCAAAATATGTTGCGGTTTTAATATATGCAGTTATTTTAATGGCCACATTAATTGTCTCAGGATTCATTGTAGGGGTTTTATTTTTTGGTCTAGGAGACTTTCAGACACCATTTTTCGAATATACGCTAGATGGGCAAAAAGAGGCCGTACTTGGTACGCAGTTTCTCTTAAAAACAGTCTATTTTCTTCCTAGCTTGCTTATGATTACTACGATTTCCTTTATGTTGTCCACTCTCTTTAAAAGTCAGGCTGTAGCTGTAGGGATAGGAATTTTTGTTCTATTTGTTTCAACTACATTAGGTGGACTTATTATCATGCTTGCTGAAGAGTATACTTGGGCAAAGTTTCTTATTTTTCCTCATCTAGACTTAACCGTGTTTGCCCTCCAAGATAAGATTTTGCAAAATATTACCTTAGCTGGTTCCCTATTCATTCTTACCGTATATTATATTGTGTTTATGATTGCGACGTTTGTTTATTTTCAAAAACGTGATGTGAGTATTTAAATCCTACAAAACAAGGAGAGAGGTAGAAATAGCTACCTCTTTTCTTTTTGTGATAAAGTAGGTGTAGCATTTCTTAACGAAAGAGAGTGTTATAGAAAAATGACAAAAAAACTATATTATGAAAATGTGTATCAATCCACTTTTGTAGCAACTGTTACGAAAAGTGAAGACGATTATATTGTACTAAGTGAGACCGCCTTTTATCCTTCTGGTGGAGGGCAACCAAGCGATACGGGAACGATTAACGGAAAAGTAGTTTCGAATGTGGAAGAAGTAAATGGAGAAATTCGACATTATATAAATGACTCCATTTCTGTTGGTTCTAAAGTTGAGGGAATTATAGATTGGGAAAGAAGATTTGATCACATGCAGCAGCATGCTGGACAGCATATCCTAACTGCCGCATTTGTAGAATTATATGGTTATGAAACCATCAGTTTTCATCTTGGGTCAGAAAAAGTAACAATTGATCTCAATGTAGAGAATATCTCTTCTACAGAGCTGGAAAAAGTCGAGCAATTAGCTAATCAAATCATTCTAGAACATAGAAAAATAGAGACTAAATGGGTTTCAAAAGAGGAAGTAAGCGAATATCCGTTACGGAAAACCCTTTCAGTTGAAGAAAATATCCGCTTAGTAATCATTCCAGAATTTGATTATAACGGCTGTGGAGGTACTCATCCACAAAATACAGGTGAAGTTCAAGCCATTACTATCTTGGGTACTGAACGACAAAAGAAAAAGACAAGGGTCGAGTTTGTATGTGGTCACCGTGTTCGAAAGCAGATTCATGATAAGACAACTGTTGTATCAAAGTTAACAAGTCTCTTACATGCACCTCAAAATGAACTAGAGACTGCTGCCCTCCGACTCATTGATAGAAATAAAACACTTGAAAAAGAAATAAAGGTTTTACAAGAAACTATTTTACAGTTTGAAGCTCAGGATTTATTAAAAGAAACAACAAAAGTTGCGCACCATAGAGTCGTTCAAGCTACTTTTGCAGATAAGGGCCTCCAAGAGCTACAAACCATTGCTCGATATGTTTTGGCTATTGACCCTGAAGTCAATGTCCTTTTCGTTTCAGCGATAAATGGGAAACTTCAATTTGTGTGTCAAAGAGAAGAGTCGGCTATCAATATGAAGAATCTTGCTCAATCGATATTGCCAGTGATAAATGGAAGGGGAGGAGGAAATGAAAAACAGGCACAAGGAGGTGGAGAGGCTAAAACGATAACTTCTGATGCACTCCTTACAATGCTTTTACATCAATTGAAGTGAATGAGATTCCAGTAAGCTCTAAAGGTTACGATAATATTATTATGTAAACTAATAAACGTGAGGGATTTGCCTTGAATGAAGATTTACTCCAAAAAGCAGAAGAATTTATCAATCTTTGCTATTTAGAACTAGAAAAGGATCATGTTACCTTGTTAGCAAGATTGGAAGAAGTAAAAAGTTCGATTCGTAAGACGGGAACATATGAACATACATATGAAGAACTTTCCCATGGGGCAAAGATGGCATGGAGAAATAGTAATAAATGTATTGGACGTTTGTTTTGGGAGTCTTTGATTGTTAAAGATTGTCGTCATTTACATCAATCCGATGAGATCATCCATGCACTTTTCGAACATATCAAATTTGCGACAAACAATGGTCATATTAGACCGACCATTTCTATTTTCAAACAGGAAACAAAGGAACATTCCATACGGATTTGGAACCACCAGCTTGTTCGATATGCTGGATATGATACACAGCACGGATTGATTGGAGACCCTCACTCTATTCCATTTACAAAGGTGTGTGAAGAGCTAGGGTGGGAGGGGAACCATACAAATTTTGACCTTTTACCTCTAGTGGTTCAAGTAAATCATGAAAAACCAAATTGGAAAACTATCCCTCCGAGTCTAGTTCTTGAGGTCAATCTTTCACATCCGGAATATGAATGGTTTGAAGAACTAGAATTAAAGTGGTATGGTGTACCGATGATTGCTGATATGCGTCTTGAAATTGGTGGAATACAATACACGGCTGCCCCTTTTAATGGCTGGTATATGGGAACAGAAATAGGGGCTAGAAATTTAGCGGATGAAGACCGATATAATGTGTTGCCTTTAGTTGCTGATCACATGAAATTAGATTTGTCTAGAAATAGTAGTCTTTGGAAGGATCGAGCGCTACTTGAAGTGAATCGAGCGGTTCTATATTCCTATAAAAAGGCTGGAGTAAGTATTGTTGACCATCATACCGCTGCGGCTCAGTTTAAGTTGTTTGAAGAAAGAGAGAAAGAAAAAAGCCGGAAATTAACAGGCAATTGGACTTGGTTGATACCCCCTGTTTCTCCCGCATTAACCCATATTTTTCACCAGCAATATGACAATAGCATTCAATTGCCAAATTATTTTTATCAAGTGGCTCCTTACGAAAAGAAATAGATTT
This sequence comes from Robertmurraya mesotrionivorans, assembly GCF_050971805.1. Taxonomy (NCBI): domain Bacteria; kingdom Bacillati; phylum Bacillota; class Bacilli; order Caryophanales; family Bacillaceae; genus Robertmurraya; species Robertmurraya mesotrionivorans. The sequence continues at coordinate 80,425 of NZ_JBPCCH010000005.1, forward strand.
TGTCTATTTCTTTTTAATTAAAATAAAACGCTTCCATATCAAAAGAACTATTGTTAATATAGGTATAAAGTACAACCTATAAATGGGGGAGCAATCATGAATATCACTGTTCGAAAAAAAATTATAGGTAGTTTTGTTATTGTTTTATTCATGTTAGTAGTTGTAGCAAGTGCTGGGATTTTTCAACTTTATTCAGTAAACAATACGTATCAATCATTCTTAAAAGAAGAAGTAGGTCAAAAGCTAGAAGTGAAAAATCTCCAAGAGCAAATGATTAGAAAATCAGCAGCCGTTCGGAGCTTCCTACTCACTGGAGAAGCTGACTATATTACAGAATACGATGAGGCAGTAAAGAGCTTTGATAACTCTATGAAGAAATTAAAAACAACAATCACTGATAAGGAGTTATTAAATACGTTAACTGCTCTTGAGGAAATGTCAAAAAATGATTCGAAGTTTGCTCAAGACCAAATACAAATGAAGAAAGACAATGATGAATTAGGTTATTTAATTCTAGCAAAATCAACTGCACAAACGTTAGGTATGCAGTTTAATGCAAAAGTAAATGAACTTCTATCTATTCAGGAAAAACATTTAGACCATGCGAGTAGCTTGACCACAAAAAAAATAGATGGAATTGTCACAATAATGATTGTAATAAGTGTATCTGCGATTCTTGTGGCATTAGCACTAGCGACAATTATAAGTCTACAGATTGCAAAACCAATTGTTTATGCATCTAAAGCTATTGAGAAGGTTGCGAGCGGAGACCTTTCTATTGATGAGATACAAGTGAAAAATAAAGATGAAATAGGGGCAATGATACAGTCTGTCAACTTAATGGTTTCTGGATTAAGAGAAGTAGTTGTTCAAGTTAGAGATTCATCAGCTCAAGTTGCAGCTAGTAGTGAACAACTAAGTACAAGTGCGCAGGACAGTACTCAAGCAAGTGAACAAATTTCTCATATTGTTGAACAAAACTCAGAGGGTATGGATCTGCAACTACAACATTTAACCAAAATTCACACATTGATTGAAGAGATGTCTAGCAATATAAATTTAATTACAAAAAGTAGTGAAAAAATGCTCGTCACAGCTGATAATACGTTTCAAGTTACAGATCAAGGAGCATTATCTATCGAAAAAGTTGTTAACCAAATGAATCTTATCAATGATGGAGTTTTGAATGCTTCAGAAATCATTCGTCAGTTAGGGAGACGCTCGAATGAAATTACTTCTATCCTTAATATGATTACCACTGTTGCAGATCAGACGAATTTGCTAGCCTTAAATGCCGCAATTGAAGCTGCAAGAGCAGGTGAACATGGCAAGGGATTTGCTGTAGTTGCTGACGAAGTAAGAAAGCTCGCGGAGGAATCAAAAAAATCAGCCGATCAAATTACAAAAATGATTTCTTATATCCAATCTGAGACGGATCTAGCCGTTTCAGCAATGGAAGAACAGTCTCACAAAGTATCTGAAGGATTCGAATATAGTCAGGATGCAAAGAAAGCGTTTGCTCTTATTGGAGAGTCAATGGGAGACGTAATTGAAAAGGTATCAGACGTTTCATGTGCCATCGAGCTACTAAGTATGCATAGTTCAAATGTCGTACAAGCAATTGACGATGTAAAAGGAATCGCAGAAGAAAGCGTTGCAACAACTAGAGAAGTAGCAGCCGGAACAGAAGAAAACGTTGCTACCCTCCAAGAAGTAACCGCAAGTGCTCAAGACCTATCAGGAATGGCCGAAACCTTACAACAGCTAGTTCGCCGATTTAAAATATAAACATGAAAAGCATCTAGTTCCAACTAGATGCTTTTCTATTTAATTTTATATGATATAATGAAAACGAAATTATAACTACATACGAAGAAACCACAAGGGGAGCGTCATGCTGAGAGTGAACGTTTGTTCTGACCCTTTGAACCTGTTAGATAATTCTAGCGCAGGGATGTGGACTGACTGAATTTTTCGTGCAATCATGTCTATCTACGCTCTCCTTGAGGTTTCCAAAAAGGGGAGATTTTTTATATGGGAAACAAACGATTAATCATGATGATTGAAGCATCTTTTTTTGCAGCCTTTGCATTAATTCTAGACCTTCTTCCATCGATCAAGCTATCGCCTAATATTTCCATTTCATTTGCGATGCTACCTATTTTAATTATTGCCTTTAGATGGGGATTCGTTGCTGCAACCGCTTCTGGCTTTTTATGGGGACTATTACAAATTGCCATGGGTGATGCCTATATTCTAACTCCGCTACAGGGCTTCATTGAGTATTTTCTGGCCTTTGCGTTTATTGGATTTGCAGGTTTCTTTATGAAAAAAATTCAGGTAGCACTTACTGAAAATAAAAAGAAAGCCCTTCAATGGATGATAGTTGCCACATTCGTCGGAAGTGCGGCTCGTTATTTTTGGCATTTTATCGCGGGATTTTTATTCTGGGGAGAATATGCACCGGATGGGATGTCTCCATTCTTATTTTCACTAGGCGTGAATGGTGGTACAATGATTGGGGCAGCCATCTATTGTTCCGTTATTTTATTCTTATTAGTGTCTAGCTCACCAAGATTTCTTCTCCACAAAAGGGTTTCCTCTTCAGAGACCATGAAAAAAATATCGTAATCTAACACTCGTCCAATGTTTTGGACGAGTTTTTTGTATGGTTTTTCCTCAATGAGACAAACTATCCCAAGAACTAACATTAAAATGGAGGATTTTATGAAAAAAACTTCATTTATCATTTTTTTGGTCATCTTTACACTGTTCCCTCATCATGGGCATGGCCAGGAAGTGAAAAAGGCAGCTATTATTATTGACGATTTTGGCGGTGGTGTGGGAGGTGTAAAGGATTTTCTAGAAGGTGATGTGAGAATAACGGCGGCTATTATGCCTTTTAATGAACTTTCTAAAAAGCATGCAGAATGGGCATATGAAAATGGCTTAGAGATTATGGTACATTTGCCTATGCAGCCAAAAAAGGGAAAGGCCTCTTGGTTAGGGCCGAAGCCAATAACGAATGACTTATCAAAGGAAGAAGTAAGAAAGAGAGTCATTGATGCTATCGATAGTGTTCCTCATGCTATGGGATTAAATAATCATATGGGCTCGCTTGTCGTTGAAAATGAGGAGATTGTCAGAATTATTGTCGAAGTAGCAAAGGAAAAGCAGCTATATATTGTAGATAGTGCAACAAGTCCAAAATCAAAATTTGAGGAAATCACTGAGGAATTAAATGTACCTTTTATTAAGCGAGACGTGTTTTTGGATGATATCTGTTCTGTGAATCAGGTCAAAAAACAAATGCTTATCCTTGCAAGGATTGCGGAGAGCAGGGGAACCGCTGTTGCAATTGGACATGTTGGTACATCAGGTAAGGTATGCTCGTTAGGTGTTACTGAGTCAATGACTGAATTTAAGCAGAAGCATATAAAGGTCGTCCCGGTATCCGAACTGTTATCTGATTCCATTCGATCAAAGTATTTTCATCTATATTAAAATTGGCTGTCCAGTGGGTGGGATCCTCCCATTCATTGGACAGCCTTGTTTTTTATTGATACATGCTTGGAACTTGATTAAGTTCAACATTCACATCGTCTGAAGTATACAAAAGTATGGATACGGAACCCCCTCTCACTTTTGAACGTATTAAGATAGGATGCTTATAGTTGTTCATAAAAACAAAGTCAGGCCCATACCAACTGACTGTTGCATCGCGACCTGGAGGAACATAAGGGACACGTTTGGAGTGAGAATATCGTTTCACGATTTTTAACCCTGCTCGATCCACAGCATTAAAGAGTGTAGAAGACACTTGGCAAATACCTCCGCCGACCCCCTCAGAAAGCTCACCTCGAACAATAATAGGAGCTGGCGTATATCCACGTTCTTTTGTCCGTTGACCAACCACCTCATTGAACGAAAAGGTCTGACCTGGAAATAGGACGTAGTTATTTATCGCTTCGGATGATATTCTTATATTATTTGTTCTTGAGGTATTGTAGCTATTGAAATAAGTGACATAATATCCGATCGCTTGTTGTCGAATTCTTGACAATAACTCACTATCTACCTCTGGGAAAATGGATTTTTTAGGTACTTTAAGCGTTTTAGCACCTTTACTATAAAAATAGGAGTGATATAGGGTATGAAATGCTCTCTTATCGAGTTGATATCCCAGCTGCTCTGGCTGTAAATTTCCATGTTCATCAAGAAAAGCATTTTTCGGCTCTATGTATACTTGTTGGGAAAGTTCAGCAGTTAAGATGTCAAGATGATGCAAGTCCATAAGAGGAGTATTGGGAAGAGGAAAAACTAGTTCTTCACGATCTACACTCATTATGGGTTGATCATTATCAATCAATGTAAGTACATCGTGATTGGCTGGTTGTTGAATAAGCATGAGAATAGATAAAAGTCCAGTTAATTTCAATCGTATCATCCTTCCACTTAGGTACCATGAGTATTATTCCAAGTTCATGATTTCCTTATGCGGGGATTAAGAAATGAAAAAGACTGGGAATTCCCAGTCTTTTGATTAAGCTTTTTCAGTTGTTTCTTGCTTTTGTTTAGGCCAGCTCTCTACCCCTTTTAATCCAGGGATACTATCTTCAAAAAACACAGGGTCAAGACCTTGCTTACGTTGTTCAAGGTAATTATCAAGTGTTTTAAAAGCAATATTACCAAGTAAACCAATGGCAATAAGGTTTGTAAAGGACATAATGGCCATTGCTAAGTCAGCCAAATCCCAAACAATTTGTAAGCTTGCAACAGCACCGAAAATGACCATTCCAACAGCTAGAATTCGGAAAATAATTAAGGTAGCTTTACTTTTATGAACAAATTCTATATTTGCTTCCCCATAGTAGTAGTTCCCAATAATTGAAGAAAATGCAAACATAAAAATGGCAAAGGTTAAGAAGAGACTTGCCCAACTTCCAAAATGTTCACCTAAAGATGCTTGTGTCAGTTCAATACCTTGAAGACCTGTCGTATAAGAGTCAGACAGTAAGATAATAAATGCTGTAGCTGTACAAACTACAAGAGTATCAAAGAACACACCTAGTGCTTGAACAAACCCTTGCTTTGCAGGGTGAGACACAACTGCAGTCGCAGCAGCATTTGGTGCACTACCCATACCAGCTTCATTTGAGAATAACCCTCTTTTTACACCCATCATAATCGCAGCACCCATGCCACCACCAATTGCTTGGTCGATCCCAAATGCATTTTTAACAATAAGTGCTAAAACGCCTGGTACTTCCTGAATATTCGTAATGATAATGTATGCGGCTAAAATAATATAAAAGAATGCCATAATCGGTACGATAACAGACGAAAACTTTGCGACACGTTGTACTCCGCCAAATATAATTACGGCCGTTAAAATGGCTAATACGATGCCTACAAGTAATCCATCAAAACCAAATGAACTGTTAAAAGAAGCAGCAATAACATTACTTTGAACAGCAATGAATGTTAATCCAAAAGAAAATATGATACCAAAGGCAAATACTTTACTAAGTCCAACGGAACCGAGTTGTTTTCTCATATAATAAGCTGGGCCGCCTTTAAATCCGGCTCCATCTTTTACTTTATAGATTTGTGCCAAAGTACTTTCAACAAACGCGCTAGCGCCACCTAAAATGGCAACCATCCACATCCAGAAAACAGCACCAGGACCACCAACTGCTATAGCCATTGCTACCCCAGCAATATTTCCTGTACCAATTCTTGTAGCAGCACCGATAAAAAATGCTTGTAGGGAGGTAACCCCTTTTCCACCCGATACATTTGTATTTTTATCTTTTAGTACGCGAAACATTTCCCCGATTTTTACGATCTGGACAAAGCGCATTCTTATGGTGAAATAAATGCCCAAGCCTAATAACAAGCCAATTAAAATATATGACCAAAAGATATTATTTGCTTGTCCGACAATTGTTTGAATCCATTCCATTGATTATCCTCCTGATGTCGAAATTTGAGTTTTTATGCACATTAGTTGAATTATCTAGAAATTCTTCTTATATGTCAATTGATATTTTTGTCTATGGATATGAAAACATATAAAAAAGACGTTACATGAACGTCTTTACTTGGTATTTTCTACTTCCTTTAGTATTTTCACCTGAATTTTAGATACTCTAAGTTCATCCAATTGGGTTGCAGTAAACTGTACACCATTAAATGAAATAGAGGGTTGCTCATTATGCTCAGGAAATCTTCCTAATTCCCCAATGAAAAAACCACTCAATGTTTCATATTGGTCTAAAGGTAGATCGAGTTTTAACACTTCTTCCACATCATCTAAACTAGTGGTTCCTAAGATGGTATATTCATCATCATTTACTTTAAGTATTTCAATTTCTTCTTCTTCATTCTCATCATATTCATCAAAAATATTACCCACAATTTCCTCGAGTAGGTCCTCAACGGTGACAATTCCGTCAGTTCCCCCATATTCATCTAGTACAATGGCCATATGTGTTTTATTCTTTTGTAGCTCTTTAAACACATCATCCGTCCGCATCGAACCAATCACGTAAAATGGCGGACGAATAATTTTTTTCATTTCAAAAGGACGGTTATCTTCATGCTCCATAAATTCAATTAAGTCTTTTACATGAAAGATACCAATAATCGTATCCATATCTTCTTCGTATACAGGGAATCTCGTATACTTTTCTTCATTTACAATGCGTACAACATCCTTTATGTTTGCATCAGCAGGAATACCAGCAATATTAGTACGATGAGTCATAATATCAGTAACATAAGTATTATCAAAGGCAAAAATATTGTTTATCATAACGCTTTCCGCCTCTTGAATGGTCCCTCTTTCCTTGCCGATATCGAGCATTAGTTTGATTTCTTCTTCAGTTGCATCCTCATCCTCTGCATGTGGGTCTACACCAAAAAGACGAACAACAATATTGGTTGATCCAGTGAGTAATTTCACAAACGGCGCAGAAATCTTTGACAAGGTGGTAAGCGGAATTACTGCAATCATCGAAATAGCTTCTGCTTTTTTCATTGCCAAACGTTTTGGGACTAATTCTCCAAATACGAGAGTAAAGTAGGACAAAATGATCGTAATGACAAAAACAGAGACGGTACCAAGCATTCTTTCTGATAATGGTACCCCTAAAGCAAGTAGCAGTTGAGTGAAGTCACTAGCAAAGTTCTCAGCAGCAAACGCACTCGCTAAAAACCCAGCTAATGTGATGCCAATTTGTATCGTTGCCAAAAAACGACTTGGTTCACTTAATAGCTGATGGAGCATCTTAGCCTTCTTATGTCCTTCATCAGCCATGACTTTAATTTTATTATCATTTAAGGAAATGAGTGCAATTTCTGAAGCTGCGAAAAAGGCATTTAATAAAATTAACACGATTAAAATAACGAGTTCAATGGTCAAAACAAAATCATCCTTTTAAGATATTTTCTACTTCTATGTATAAAGTATTCTTCTTTCGCATGTATAAAATACCGCTCTATTCTAATATATGAAATGAAAAAATAACTGTAAAGGAAAATACTTTTAATTATAAACAAGTATTAGAATTATTTTGGTAATCGAAATTCTAACAATAAAAAAGTGAAAACATTGTCTTATTTTGCTGTTCTTTCATATATAAGTAGTAAGGAGGTGATAAATAATATGGTGAAAATATTTTTGGATCCTGGTCATGGTGGCTCAGATCCTGGTGCAACTGGTAATGGACTCCAAGAAAAAAATATAACTCTAAGTATAGCTTCTACCATTCGTAATTTTCTTATCAATGAATACGAAAATGTTGAAGTTCAGATGAGTCGAACGGGAGACCAGACCGTGAGTTTAACTTCCCGAACAAATGCAGCTAACACCTGGGGAGCTGACTTCTACCTCTCGATTCACGTAAATGCAGGTGGGGGAACTGGCTTTGAGAGTTATGTTTACCCTAATGTAGGAGTTCCTACAACTACCTATCGTCAAGCTATTCACGAGGAAGTGCTTAAAACGGTAAACTTCTCTAATAGAGGACAAAAGCAAGCTGATTTTCATGTGCTTAGGGAAACCAATATGGATGCGGTCCTCACAGAAAATGGGTTTATTGATAATACTTCAGATGCAGAAAAGTTACGAAGTCCATCTTTTATTACAAGCTTAGCAAGGGGTCATACAAACGGGTTGGCAAGGGCGTATAACCTAAGAAGAAAAACGACACCTGCTCTATCTCCTGGACAAGGCGTATATCGTGTCCAAATAGGAGCATTCCGAACAAGAGAAAATGCTGAAGCGCTAGCCGAAAGAGCTATATCGAAAGGGTTCGAGACCTATGCGTACCAAGAGGATGGGTTATTCAAAGTCCAGATTGGAGCATTTGCTGATAGAAGTAGAGCTGAAGAGTTAGCAAGTAGGGCAGAAAGAGAAGGCTTTGATGCATATGTTCATCTAGGATGAAGCCGCAGCACTTCTAAAAGGAGTGCTTTTCTTTTTATGGACAAGTTTGGTGGCCGAGTAAGCAACGGTTTTCGCATAGAATGTATTTTTTATGAGTATACATAGAAGAAAAAGTTGAATTTGTTGCTGTAAGGGAGGGGAATCGGTGAATAATGAGGTCGTGCAATATTACGTTGTGAACGAGGACTTAAAACTGTCTCCTGGGAAACTTGCCTCACAAATTGCCCATGCTGCTACTATATCCACCATAAATATGGTCAGCTCCAAGCAAGCTAGGTTTCCTGATTACTTTGAATACTATGTAGAATGGTACCAATCAGGCATGAAGAAAATGATATTAAGGGGCAGTGAAAACGAGCTAGAAACGTTGGTGGAAAGCGGTTTTTATGCGGTTCATGAAAAAGGAGTCACTGAAGTGATTAATGGAAAGTTATCGGTCGTTGCATTACCACCAATGCCTAGACTGTTAAGTAAAAGATTCGTTAGCCAGTTTAAAAGGTATTGATATAAATGAACGGACGTCTCAAAAACTGCTTGCTTGCTAATTAAGTCAGCAGTTTTTTCCTTTAGTTGAGAAAATTGTGAAAAGATATTGCTGGATAAGAAGGATTACAGCAAAGTTTGTGGAATAATATACGGAATATTAAGACAATATGAAATAACTCCTTCTCTTTCTGTATATATTTAATAGTAAGAATAGAATAAGGAGGAGAAAAATATGGGAAAGATACTGAATACGTGGTCATTTTTCATGGTATTACTTTCTTGTGGACTCGTATTTGTTCTCTCTACTAATATAATTACTTCTTACTTTATCCAGTGGGTTGGAATTCATCCGTTAAAAATGATTTATTATTTTACAATGATTGTATTTTTTGTTGGCATCATTGGTTTTTCAGGTGTTACTAATTGGAAAGGGGCGATAAGAAGTGTTGTTACCGTAGGCCTAGCTGCATTTATTATCATTTTTTTGGCCTATATAATTTATGTTGGCAATTTACCTGAGTAAAAAGGAGGGGACAACAATTGCGTGACGTTGAATTAAAGGCGATTTTTGACCATCACATTGCACAAAAATATTTGACTAGATCAGGCATTTCCCATGCGATTGCTGTCGCTTATCATTCCTTTCACTTAGCAAAGAAACACTCAGTACCTGTTGATTTAGCAGCAAAAGCTGGGTTGCTGCATGATATTGGACACTTCACTTGGTATAAAAATGGGAAGTGGGATTATGAAATGTATAAAAAATACGATATCCATCCAATAAAAGGGGCTGAACGCGCTCATAAATTATTAATTCGCCTCGGTGAAAACCCCGCGTCAGCAAAGGTCATTTCTCATGCCATTTTATTTCATACCGATTCGTTTCTACCAACAAATACAATCATTAGAACTCCCTTACAAGAAATCGTAAAAAAGGCGGATGAAATGGATGAGGAAGAAGGGGGATTACATCATTATCGAACCATTTCAAATGAAAGGGCAAGAAAGAGTTTAAAAAGATTAGATCACATGATTGATATCGAGTTAAATGGGGGATAAAGCACTTTTCTATTACAGAAAAGTGTTTTTTTTTGCCGGAAAACCGATTATGACATCAACTGTTACAAAATCGCCACAAATCAAAAAACGTTGTTATATCAACGTTTATAAGGGTCGAAATACCTTGTGAATGCCGAAAAATAGCCCTCTAAGGGAATTTTCTGAGGTGGGTAAGGAAATCCCCCGATACGTTCAACTGAGATCAAGACATAAAATGAGAGTAACTTAAATGGTGATTTTTCAAGGAGGAGCTAAAAAATGCAAGGAGAACTTTCAGCAAATAAAAAAGCAACACATTCAATCGATCGTGCGTTTGCTTCTAAGTTTGCCAAATCTATGTTTTTAAGTGTATGCGGACTAGCGATTTTATCATTTATTGGAACGAGAATGTTTACTCATATCGACTTAAATTTATACGGATACATGGTTGGGACGATTGTTTTCTTAGGAGGATTCTTTTATCGATTTATCGCTTGGGGAGAACGACCACCAACAAAAATCTTCATAAAAAAGGGATTAAAACTTTTGTTTCGAAAGTCAACCCCTATGACGACTACAGAGCACCTAGTCACCTATCGTTTTATTTGGAATCGTGGGATCTATCGTTGGACTCAACATATTTTAATGGGTTGGGGTTGTGTAATCGCAGCATTCGTTACCTTCCCATTAGTGTTTGGCTGGATGTACTTTACGATGGAAGAGAACGGATATTATACGGTCGTTGGAATGGGAATTGACATCATGACAATTAAAGCAGACGGTGCTTTAGGATACCTTTTCTATAACGCTTTAAATATATCTGCAGTTATGGTAATCACAGGTGTTTGCATGATTATTTACAGACGCTTGAAAAACATGCAAGCACGTGCAGAACAAACAGTTGTTTACGACTTTTTGCCATTATATTTACTACTTTTTGTTAGTATCACAGGTATTGCATTGACGTTTATCAATATGTTTTTACACGGCTGGGGACATTCGGTCATGTCATTAATTCATCAATATTCCGTAATTGTTACTTTAATATATTTACCATTTGGAAAATTAGCACATATTCCTTTCCGCCCAGTAAGTATTTTTGCTAGAAACTACCGCGAGCATTATGCTGAGCAGTCGATGAAACATTGTAAGGTTTGTGGTGAGGGATTTGTATCAACAGAACAATCAAATGATGTCGTCCATGTACTAGGCGTGAACCATATGGAATTTAAAAAGGAAGACTTTCATCTTGCGGAATTATGTCTTCCATGTCGGAGAAAGTACCGTATCGCTCAGTTCTCTGGCTTCCCTACACATGAAGTGAAAGTTAAGGAGGCAAACCAGAATGCAAAGGGATAAATTTTTTAAAGAAGTAAAGAACTTACATCATCCAAATGAGAAACTAGTGAAAACTCACTGTAGTTATTGCGGGATGCAATGTGGGATGAATTTACGTGTGAATACAAAAACAAACAAAATTATTGGCGTAGAGCCTCGTTATGAATGGCCCGTAACAGTTGGGAAAATGTGCCCGAAAGGTGTGACAGCTTACCAGCAAACGAATCATGATGATCGTATTTTACGACCGCTAATTCGTGATAATCAAGCATTAAAAGGAACAAAAGAAGGTTTCCGTGAGGCAAGTTGGGAAGAAGCATACAATTTAATCGTAAAGAAATTCCAAGAATTACAGAACGATTACGGAAAAGATAGTCTTTCAGTCTTCAGCGGCGTTTCAATGACAAATGAGAAATGCTATTTAACTGGAAAGTTTGCTCGTGTGGGTCTTGGTACCAGATACATCGATTATAATGGCCGCTTCTGTATGGCAAGTGCAGCTGGTGGATTTATGAGATCTCTTGGGGTCGATCGTGGTTCAACGATTCCTTGGACGGATATACATGAAACAGATTGTTTATTAATTGCAGGTAGTAATACGGCTGAATGTCATCCAACCTCTATGTTCCGCATTTGGAATGTCCAAGAAAGAGGAGGATACATCATTGTGGTTGACCCACGTGAAACACCAATTGCAAGAAGAGCGGATCTTCATTTGGATCTTCGTCCAGGTACAGACCTTGCCCTTGCAAATGGAATTCTCCATCAATTAATCGAAATGGGACATATTGATGAACAATTTGTGAACAATCACACAAATGGATTTGAAGAAACAAAGGAAGTAGTGAAGGAGTTTACTCCAGAATATACAAGTGAAATTACAGGTGTTGCTCCAGAGAAAATTATCAGGGCAGCCGAGATTTATGGAAAAGCGCCGAATGCAGTAGTAATGTTTGCTCGTGGTATAGAACAGCAGCATAAAGGTGTTGACAATGTTTCCGCGTATACAAATTTAGCTCTCGTAACGGGCAAGATTGGTCGTCCAAAATCAGGCGTAGCCACTTTTACTGGTCAAGGTAATGGGCAAGGAGGACGTGAGCACGGACAAAAGGCTGATGCACTTCCTGGGTATCGTAAAATTGCCAATCCAGATCATGTTCGTGAAGTTAGTAAAGTATGGGGAATCAAGCCGGAAGAGATGCCGCAAGCAGGTGTGTCAGCGTACGAGATGTTTGAGTTGATGACAGATAAAACGATTAGAGGACTTTACCTATTATGTTCAAACCCTGCAGTTAGTGCTCCTAATCTTAATTATGTACGAAACGCCTTAAAAAATCTCGATTTTATGGTTGTTGCAGATTTTTATCTTTCTGAATCAGCAGAATTTGCCGATGTCATTCTTCCAACAACCACTTGGTCTGAGGATGAGGGAACTGTCACCAATATCGAAGGTCGTATCATTAAAATTAATAAAGCCCAAGAGCCTGTGGGCGAATCTAAACCAGACTGGGAAATTCAAGTTGAGCTTGCTGAAAGACTTGGAAGAGGGCAATACTTCAGACATTTAAAAACAGCAAAAGATATCGGAGACGAATTCCGCTTAGCGTCTAAAGGTGGTTACGCAGACTATTATGGAGCGACATGGGATAAGATCGAGAAGCAAGATGGAGTGTTTTGGCCTTGTAAAGATGAGGATGATAAGGGAACACCACATATGTTCTTAGACAAAAAGTTTTATCATCCAGATGGAAAAGCCAAGATTTGTGCACTTCCATACCGACCACCAGCAGAAGAGCCATGTGAAGAATATCCATTACGTTTAACAACTGGACGCGTGGTGTACCATTACCTATCCGGAAATCAAACGAGAAGAATTCAATTTTTACGTGATATGTGTCCAGAACCTTATGTTGAGGTGCATCCGGATACCGCCTCTAAATATGACATTCAGCATGAAGAAGTGGTCCGACTGTTCACTCGTCGTGGAACAGCTGATTATAAAGTGAAAATAACCGAAGCTATTCGAAAAGATACGGTGTTCGTACCATATCACTTTGGTCACGATCAATCTATTAATCTCCTTACCATTGCAGCACTTGATCCGATGTCAAGAATGCCAGAGTTTAAGGCATGTGCAGCGCAAATTGAAAAACTAGAAATAAAGAAGGTGCAATAAATGAAGAAGAGGCTCTATCTAGAATTAGAAAACTGTATCGGCTGCCGCTCTTGTTTGGCTGCCTGTACGCAGTGCGGAGGACATGAAGAGAAAAACAGAAACTATGTATATGATGTGAATCCTCTTGTAAACCGTCAGACGATGCCTCTCATGTGCCTTCATTGTGTAAATCCGGCATGTGCAAGAAGCTGTCCTGCTCAGGCGATCCAAATCCATGAAACGGGAGCGGTATTGTCTGCATTGGTAGAAAAATGTATTGGCTGTCAAAACTGTACGATCGCTTGTCCATATGGAATTCCAAAATTTGATACAGAACAAAATCTCATGTACAAATGCGATTTGTGTATTGACCGGACAAAGGATGGAATACCACCCATGTGTGCAAGTGTTTGTCCATCAAATACACTGCAGTGGCTAACGGATGATGAGATCGAAGCAAAGCAAAAGCAGTTCAATTTAGATAATGGTAAATGGGTGACAAGTATGCCGTATCTTGAAGGCGAAACAAATGTACGAGTGAATCTCCCTGGTATTTTACAGGGAGTAACAAAGTTATTTTAGGAGGGATTATCATGACACATAAAAATAATAAAATCCCCTTTAACGAAGATAATTATACCCACAATATCAATCGGAACAATGAAAGAAAGCTAGACCGTCGAGGGTTTATGAAGACATTGGTAGGGGCAGCTGGTGTATTTGCCGTATCATCTCTCCCTTGGGGTGGGGTTGCAGCGAAGGAGTTAATGGGACTAGGAAACAAGGAATATCCGCACAAAAAGATTGTTGATATAAAAAGTATTCCAGTTGGCCATTCTGTTGATTTTAAGTTCCCTGGTGAACATGACGATGCCATATTAATTCGGTTAACCGAAACAAAATATGTTGCTTATCAAAACGCATGTACTCACCTGCGCTGTCCAGTATTTTGGGAAAAGGAAAAAGGAGAGATGCTTTGTCCTTGCCATCATGGGAAATTTGATGTTGAAACAGGCGCACCAACTGCAGGACCTCCTCGTAGACCATTACCTGAAATTGAAGTAATAGTAGAGAAAGACGCAGTATATGCAGTGAAGGTGAAACGTTATGAAGTTTAATTTCAATTTTGCTGCCTTGTTAGTCATTCTTATGTTAAATATCGTATTTACACAAAAAATGGTGCACCAGTATTATTTTGAAAACTATGTAACGGCAATCATTTATTGTGTCTTAAATCTAATCTTATTCCCTATAGCATTTCTAATTTACAAACAAGATCAAAAGAAGGCGTGATTGACAATGAATTCTGAAACCTACTTAGACTTCTGTTTTGTAAGAGAGCATGTTGGAGAATTCTCTAATCTCATTGATCAGTTGTTAACGGATTTGTTTAAAGGAATGCGTGTGAATTGGTATCTTGATGAAAAAGTAACTGAAGGTGCAGATGTAGTTATTGCTGAGATAAAAGGAATGACTCGTTTTCAGTCAGAAGAAGAAGTTATTGAGCATATTGAGACACACGCACAAGAAGACTTCTGGTCTTATCTTCAAGGTTATAAGATGTTTGTTTATCCTAATGGGAAAGGATGTGGAAGCAGCTGTGCAGGGCATTAATCTTGAGGATCTAAAAATCTTTGTCAATCAAACAGTTGAGCTTTCTATCCAGGACTATTCTGGGGAAGAACAGGCAGCACCGTTTATAAAAAAATCACTAGTAAAAGTGGGACTATGTCCTGACGAAACACATGTGAGAATCTATTTTGACGACAGAAATTTCTTTGCTATACCTGGATCTTCTCAAGTAACTGTTAGTGAAAAGGAATGGGTAGCGTTTGATGAAGCTAGTAAACTATATTATGTAATAAGAAAGGTTTGATAAACATGAGTAAAGGAAGAATCACTCAATGGAATCCGGAAGATGAACAATTTTGGAAAAAAGAAGGGAAAAGACACGCTAAAAGAAACTTATTAATCTCCGTTCCATCGTTAATGATGGCATTTGTTGTATGGCAAATATGGTCGGTTGTTGCAGTACGCTTAAATGATGTAGGATTTAATTTTACGCCTGAACAGCTGTTTACTCTTGCTGCAATGCCAGGACTAGTTGGTGCAACACTGAGATTTATTTATACTTTTGCAGTTGGTAAATTTGGCGGAAGAAACTGGACCGTATTTTCTACAGCTATTTTAGCTATTCCAGCAGTTGGGATTGGTTTTGCTGTACAAAATCCTGACACACCATATACCACTATGCTCATCCTTGCTGCTTTATGTGGACTTGGTGGAGGTAACTTCTCCTCTTCTTCAGCTAATATGAGTTTCTTCTTTCCGAAAAAAGAAAAAGGAACAGCACTTGGTATTAACGGTGGACTAGGAAATATGGGTGTATCAGTTGTTCAATTCGTGACTCCTCTCATTATTGCATCTGGTACATTTGCTTTAGTTGGTGGAAGTCAAACATTGCCAACAGGTGAAAGTGTTTGGATTCAAAATGCAGCTTTCATTTGGGTCATTCCGATTGCAATTTTAACGATTGCTGCTTGGTTTGGGATGGATAATATTCCAACGGCAACTCAATCGGTGAAGGATCAATTTATTATCGTTAAGCGTAAGCACACTTGGATTATGACTGTTTTATATGTTGCTACTTTCGGTTCCTTTATTGGGTATTCAGCAGCATTTCCTTTACTACTAAAATCTCAATTCCCAGAACATGTTGGTTTAGCCTTCCTAGGAGCATTTTTAGCAGCAGCAGCAAGACCTATTGGTGGCTGGATTTCTGATAAATTAGGTGGAGCTCTTGTCACTGCCTGGGTTCTTGTAGTTATGGCAATTGGAGCAGCAGGAGTAATCTACTTTACAAATGACAAAATGTTTACAGGATTCCTTGCATCATTCCTAGTTCTATTTATTGCGGCAGGTTTAGGATCTGGTTCGACATTCCAGATGATTCCAGATATCTTCCCTGTAAAAGAAGCAGCACCAGTTCTAGGATTCACCGCTGCATTCGCAGCATATGGTTCATTCTTTATACCAAAGCTTTTCGGTTGGTCAGTTAATCAGTTTGGAACACCAGTAAATGCCTTTTATTTCTTTATCGCTTTCTATGTAATTTCCATTGTATTAAACTGGTTCTACTATCAACGTTCTACTGTAAGCACAAAACCTTCGAAAAATGTAGCATAAAAACAAGGCATATGCCCCATCATTTGTTTTCAAATAATGATGGGGTATGTGTCTATCTATATTTAAAGGGTAGGGGGAGGTTCTTTATGAAAAATTCACCGACTAAAAATCAAATTAGCTCATACATTATCCAATCACAAGAAGAAGAAATTAAACGTATCGCACTTGAGCTTCATGAAGGTGTTGGGCAAACCCTCTATAGTATGTATACTGGTCTCCAATTTATTGAACAGGCCATAAACGGTTCAAATATGAAATCATATGTGAATGAAATGAGTCAATTACTTGAAAAGACGATTCAGGAAATCCGTCTTTTGTCAGTAGAGCTTCATCCTCCTACGTTAACAACACTTGGGTTAGTACCAGCAATAAAAAGCTATTTACGGATGTTTACATCGACTTACGGAATATTAGTCGATCTCGATATTGAGGGACAGGAACCGAATTTAGCAGAACCTCAAAAAATAACCCTTTTTCGAGTATGTCAAGAGGCGCTAGGGAATGTAGCAAAATATGCGGACACTCATTTTGTGCAGTTAGACTTCTCATTTGGTGATAACAAATTATCCATAACAATTAAGGACAATGGGAAAGGTTTTAACGTTGAAAATGAAATGCAGCGTTCTAGTGGATTGGCTGCTATGAAAGAGCGTATGAATTTAATTGGGGGCCAATGCGTGATAACTTCTGAAATAGGGGTAGGGACTACAATTGATGTTCTTTTACCGCTATAATAAAAGGATATAAGGATTATGTTCCTTTTTAGAAGTCATGGGGGGGCTTACCTTGATTAAAATTATATTATGTGATGATCATGCTGTCGTTAGAATGGGATTAAAAATGTTATTAAGTAACCATCCAGAGATGGAAGTGGTAGGGGAGGCGTCAGAGGGGAACGAAGGTATTCAGTTAGCCCAAGAGCTAAAGCCAGATGTAGTCGTAATGGACTTAAGCATGCCACACGGCAAGGATGGGTTATCAGCTACATCGGAGCTAAAAAAGCTAATGCCAAATGTACAAATCCTAATTTTAACGATGCATGATGATGAAGAGTATTTATTTCGGGCGATTCAAGCGGGTGCTTCAGGATGTATTTTGAAAAGTGCACCACATGATGAATTGTTAGGTGCCATAAAAATGGTGGCAAAAGGTGATGCTTACCTTCATCCATCTGCCACGAAAAGGCTAATGGAAGAGTATATTGACAGCGTAAAACAAGGAAATCAAGATACTTTTAGTCTTCTATCTGATAGAGAAAGAGAAGTCTTAACTCTAATTGCAAAGGGTTATGCCAATAAAGAAATTGCTGAAAAGCTAGTCATTTCTGTTAAAACAGTTGAAACACATAAGGGAAATCTTATGGAAAAGCTTCAAATGAAAACTAGACCTGAGCTAGTTGCATTTGCACTAAAAAAAGGCTTGCTCGGCTATGGCATGTAAAGGATGTATTCAATGGTTATGGATAACTTGTACAATCAGACATACATGAAACAGGCTTGCGAACAGCTTCAAGGAACGATTGAATGTGACTTTGTCGGTCTAGCCTTTCAAGAGAGCAAAGGACCTAATATTGGCTGGAAAATTGCTTCCGGGAATAGCAATGATAAATATGAGAGAATCACCCTACGGTATGGAAAAGGAATTGCCGGTAGAGTGATATCTACCGGAAGACCAATGGAGATTAAGTATTTTCCTCAGAATATCCTAGGAAAAGCATTGGAGTACCCCATCCTGTTAGCAGAAAAACTGCTTTATGCGTACGCTGTACCTATTCTCATCAATGGCATACCTAAAGGTGTGTTGCTAGTGGGGTTTAGATCGGAAACTTGCATCAGTGACGATGAAAAAAAGTTAGTTGAAAAGACTGCAGCGGATATAAAAAAATTTCTATCATTGGAAAAAATGTAAAATAATTATAGAGGGAGGCTATAGAGTTGAAGGATCAATCGAGGATCATCAACGCAAATCATCACTCACCTAATCCTCTTAACGAATTATCCGAAGAGTTACAAAAATCTGTTCAAGAATTAAAGGATTTCAAATTTGCCCTAGATGCATCATCTATTGTAGCTATTACAGATGCGAAAGGGCGAATTACGTATGTAAATGATAAGTTCTCTCAGATCTCTAAGTACTCAAGGGAAGAACTGATCGGATCGGATCATCGAATTATTAATTCAAGCTTTCATCCAAAGGCATTCTTCAAAGACCTATGGATGACCATATCATCTGGACAAGTATGGAATGGTGAAATAAAAAATCGTGCAAAAGATGGTACATATTATTGGGTAAATACAACCATTGTTCCGTTTTTGGATTCAAATGGAAAACCGTATCAGTATTTAGCAATTCGTCATGAGGTCACAGAAAGAAAA
Source organism: Robertmurraya mesotrionivorans (assembly GCF_050971805.1). Classification (NCBI taxonomy): domain Bacteria; kingdom Bacillati; phylum Bacillota; class Bacilli; order Caryophanales; family Bacillaceae; genus Robertmurraya; species Robertmurraya mesotrionivorans. The sequence goes on from NZ_JBPCCH010000005.1 coordinate 99,455, forward strand.
AAAGTAGAAGAAGAGCTACAAAGTATGATGACAAAAATCATCGAGGTACAAGAAGACGAAAGAAAAAGGCTTTCAAGAAATCTTCATGATGGGATCGGACAAAATCTGTATAGTCATTTAATTTCAATTAATATTTTACAATCGCAACTAAAGCATCCGTTACTTGATATGCTCCAAAAAGAAGCAACGGAATTAATTGAAGAAGTCAGAAGAATATCCCAGGAATTAAGACCGTCTGTTCTCGATGATCTTGGTCTTTTGCCTGCGATCCGTTCATATTTAACCCGTTTTTCAGAGAATTATCAGATTGATGTTCAATTTGATTGCTTTTTACAACAGCGGCTTTCATCAAACAAGGAAATTACTATTTATCGTATTCTTCAGGAAGCATTAATTAATATTCAAAAATATGCAAATGCGGAGCAAGTTTCGATTATTATTCGAGAGATGGATCAAGAGGTTCGTGTGATCATCGAAGATAATGGTCAAGGGTTCGACCCCTCAAACATTACAAGGGGAGTAGGACTATTTAGTATGGAGGAACGTGCTCGTGCGGTAAAGGGGGAAGTTCATATTCATTCCTCTCCTGGTAAAGGGACAAAGATTGTTTTAGAAATTCCGTTATAAAAAGATTGACAAATTTAAGGAAAATAACATAAAATTAGTATATAATTTTATAATATCTCCTAAAGGGGAGTAGCTTTTACAGCAAAGTCGTCACTTCAGAGGAAACTCTCGGCTTTGTTGGCAACACACATTACTTGTTGTTAGCAAGACCTTTACCATTTGGTAAAGGTCTTTATTTATGGTCTTTACCTCCAAGGTAAGGACCATTTTTATTTTATTGATAATAGGATAAGGATAAGGGTAACTAAAAAATATTGAGGGGATTGGGAAACCATGATTTTGAGAAAGTATATGTCATTATTAGGAATTGGATCAGCTACGATAGACTTAAAGCTAGATCATACAAAATTTCAACCAGGGGAGTGTGTCACAGGACATTTTCATATTCAAGGAGGAACGATTGAGCAGCAGTTAAGAAGAATTGAATGTGATTTAGTAATGAAAAATGAAGAGGAAAACCAAGAGGTAATCATTGAAAGCTCAACGATTTACACTACACAAATGATTGAATCACAGGAACAAAATCAATTAAATTTTCGATTTACCTTACCAGATAAACTTGAAAAATCGTCATCAACTATCAAGTATCGATTTATAACTAAGATGATATTTGATGCAGGGGTTAAGAGTGAGGATCAAGATCTAATTCATATCCAGTAAAAGGTTAAGGAAGGGGAATCGAGCATGAAAAAAGCTTGGAGAAGAGTAGCATTTGTCGTTAAATTTTGGAGATTCTTACCCTTCATAAAAGAGTTTTATTTTGCACGAGACGTATCACTAAAACATAAGGCCTGGCCAATAGCTCTTATTATTGGTTATCTCTATTTGCCAATTGATGTGATACCAGATATATTTGCCATTTTTGGGTTTACGGATGATTTATTATTTACAACTTTCATCTTACAAAGACTAGTCAAAACGGCTCCCCCATGGTTAAAAGAAAAATACGATATAAATGATAAAAAATTCATCTAAAATGAAATCCCCAACAACAGTTGGGGATTTGCTACATTTATAGGAACCAACCCTTCATTTTAAACCAAATATACATACCTCCCCCAATGATAAGCATAATGAGAAGTATAAGAAAGTATCCATATTCCCACCGGAGTTCTGGCATGTGTTCAAAATTCATTCCGTAAATACCTGCTATAAAGGTAAGGGGCATGAAAATGGTTGTAATCACTGTAAGTACCTTCATTACTCGATTGGTTTGGTGGGAGTTATATGAAATATAACTATCGCGTATATCAGCAGTGATTTCGCGGTTTGCATCAATCATTTCAGATAATTTCAGCAGGTGGTCATATATATCAGCAAAATACTCTTTTTTTCCTTGAATGGTTTCTAGTCGGTGCGAGTTTAACATTCGGTAGAGAAGGTCTCTCATAGGAATAATCGTATGTCGCAGGCTTAATAAATGGTGTCTCGTCTCAAACAATTGATCAAGCAATTTTTCCATTGATACATGATTTGAATTGTCTTCTATGTCATTTAAAGTATCTTCGATTTCATATAAAAACGGGAAATAATTGTCAACAATCTTATCGAGCACGTAGTAGAACACTAAGTATGGATTCCAGTCTTTGATCTTGCGAGAATGAATTAAACGCTCCCATACTTGATCAATCTCTGGGGACGGTAAATGGTGATAGGTGACAATAAATTGCTTTTCAACAAAAAAATTAATTTCTTCCTTTTCCAGGCTCCCCTCACCTAAGCGATGGGTAACGTAAAAGGTGTGCTGATCATAATAGTCCAGTTTAGGACGTTGAAGCTTATTAATGCAATCTTCTATAGCGAGGGGATGAAATTGCAAAGGCTCCTGTAAATAAATCGTTTCTTCCTCACTTGGCTGATGGAAATCAATCCAATACCAAATCCATTCATTAGGATTAAATTGACGGAAACTAATGTCTTTTATGGTAAAATCTTTTGTAATGCCAATCATACGAATCATAGGAATCTCCTGTTACAATAGGTATCTATAGATTATCGAAATACATTCAATTTGGCAATTTTTATCTAATAAGGCGGAGTGGACGAAATGAAAAGTTACGTTAATGTTATGGAAGAAATAGTAATCGCCTTAGTCACCATGTGTATGGTTGGACCTGAGTACCAAATATTTTGTAAATGTGACAAATGTCGAAATGATATCATCGCACTTAGTTTAAACAGCCTTCCTAGTCACTATGTAACAACAGAAGAAGGTAGAAAAATGGTTTATGAAACACTTAACACAATAGATAATAGAAAATGGATTAATAAAAAAATTATTTCAGCCATTCACGTTGTCGGAAAGTACCCGAAACACTAAAAATGGGTATTTGTAGTCAACTAAGAAATTAAAACGTTTGTTTTTTGGACACGAAAATAACGAAGTTCTGTAACACCTTTCTTAAGTTGTAAATGATACAATTAGAAAAAACATTGAGGGGTTTTGAACATGAGTGAGATGACGCAATTAGTGCGGCTCTTGAATGAAATCAATATAAATGTAAACTCAAAATTAGATTCTATTGAATCAAGACTTGCAACGCTTGAGAAAGTGAACAGCATTGAGCATCGTGTAGCTGTTAATCAAATTGATATTGGTGATATTAAGGAATTATTACAGAAGATTGAGGAACATCCCTTTGAAAAAGTGACCGTCGCCATAGAGGATACTTTTTCAAAAATGCAGGCTAGTTATCAAAAAAACTTTGATAATATATCGAAAAGATTGGACACACAATTGTTGAAGATCGCGAAAACGGAGGAAGAAATGCTTCTCCTGAAGGAATCACTAACAGAGTAAAAGAAGCGCAGCAATAAATTGCGCTTCTTTCTTTGTTATAAGGATGGTTTTAAAATTACTCCTTTGTTTTTAAGTGTGGAAGAAATTAATTTTGCCATTTCAACGGCTTTATTCCCATCACCATGTAAGCAAATAGAGTCTGCCTGTAAGGGGATCTCGTTCCCCGTAAGGGTTTTTACCCGCTTTTCAAGAACTAGCTGAAGCACTTGGTGGATGGAAGTATTTTCGTCGCTAATGACGGCACCTTCCATATGTCTTGGAGCAAGTGTTCCGTTTTCCATATAGGCTCGGTCCGCAAACACCTCATTTACGGTTTTAAGACCTAGTTTCCTTCCTGCTTCAATTAATTTACTTCCGCTTAACCCATATAAATATAAATTAGGATTCACTCGATAAACAGCTTCTGCAACAGCTTCAGAGAGTGCTTCATCCTCAGCGCATAAATTATATAAAGCTCCATGAGGTTTAACATGTTGTAATAATCCACCCTCTGATTTGACAAATGCTTCTAATGCCCCGATTTGATATATAACATCATGATAGGCATCCTTAGGAGAAATGTGTATATTTCTCCGGCCAAACCCTCTTAAATCAGCTAAACCAGGGTGCGCACCTATAGATACCCCGTTGGATAAGGCCATTAAAACAGCTTCTCTCATAGTAATCGGGTCGCCTGCATGAAAACCGCAAGCGATGTTAGCCGAAGTGATATATTTCATCATTTCTTGGTCATTTCCAAGCTTATAAACACCAAAGCTTTCGCCTAAATCACAATTCAGATCAACCTCCATGTTGAATCACTCCTTTTAATCCTTCTTTAATGATTGCCTTTTGCACCCGCATAAGATGATTCATCCTACCAAATAATTTTTGAGATTCTTGTAAGGTGATTTCCTCAAAATTTACAATTTCTCCTGGTTTTTTTTGTGCCAGATAGGGGAGGTCTACGGATGCGATTTGTGCTATTTTCGGATACCCTCCAGTTGTTTGTCTATCTGATAGAAGGATGATGGGATGCCCATTTGGAGGAACTTGAACAGATCCATGTGCCACTCCTTCAGTAACAAGCTCCTGTTTTGTTTGTAATTGAAGGGGAGGTCCATTTAATCGGATTCCCATTCGATTTGAATCTTTATTGATTTGAAAGTCTGATGTGATAAACGCTTGATGGCTACTGTTTGTAAAGAGGTCGTATTGCTTTCCTTTTGTAAATCGTACTTTTCTATTTTCCGTCACATGGTTATGTAATTCAGGGGAGAGCTTCCATTGTATACGTTGTAATAAATAACTTGATGAGATCAATATTTGATCTTTAGCTTTTAAGGGCCTCCCATAGTGGCCTCCAATTTGTGACCTGATATCAGTACTTCTACTCCCAAATTTAGAAGGAGTATGGATACCTCCACTTACAGCAAGATACGCCCGACTACCGTTACGAATGCCAGAAAATGAGAGAACATCTCCTTTTAACACCTGGAGCGTTCTTCCGTTGTCTATTTTAATACCATTTAATGTAGGGGAAAGGTCTGCTCCACATATCGAAATGACTGCCGAACATTGGAACAGTAGAGTAGGCCCAATAAGGGTGATTTCAATCGTAGCTTCGTTATCTTTATTTCCCACAAGCCAATTAGCAAGCCGATGAGAGTGAAGATCTAGCGCACCTGAAGTGCCAATCCCCATAACTTGATAGTGGGTACGACCTAGATCTTGAATGGTTGTGAGGAGACCAGGCTTAAGGACAGTTATACTCATGAGATTCCTCCAGTTGGTAATACTGATTAGCTGTTATCGGGTAAAAACGGATTGTATCGCCTGGTGCAAATAGTGTGGGCTCCTTCTTTTCAGGATAGTAAATACGAATCGGTGTTTGACCGATTATTTTCCAGCCACCAGGACTATCGGTCGGGTAGATTCCCGTTTGTTCACCAGCAATACCAACTGATCCAGCTTTCACAAGTGTTCTTGGATTTTCTTTTCTAGGGGTAGCGATTGATTTAGGCAGTCCTCTTAAAAAAGGGAATCCTGGTGAAAAGCCGAGAAAGCTAACTTGATAGATTTGCTTTGTATGAAAATGAATCACTTCTTCCTCAGTTAGTTGGTGAACTTGTGCAACCTCTGTTAAATCCAAAGAAAAAGGAGGCTCATAGCATACTGGGATAAGAAAACAATTTCCATGTCTGGTGTCCGTTTTTAAACCTTTTCGCAGAATTTCTTGGATGATAATTTTCATGTGCTGATATGGATAATCCGATTTTATGAAAGAAGGCTCATAGTGAAGCGTTAAGGTTGTATACGCAGGAACTAAAGCAATCATTCCTGGTACTGACCGTTTTGAGAGTAAATGATACGCAGAGTGGACGAATTCATTTGCTCTATCACTTAACCCTGTTGCTTGGTATTCAATCATTAGTGCAGCATCACCTAAAGGAGTAATTGAAAAATCCATTGAATCACCTATTCTTTTAGTCATTACTTTTATTGTAGTAGAAAAATAGGGAAAAAAACACAAAAAAGTGTTTAGCTTGTTAGGCTAAACACTTTCTAGCAATTATCTTAAAACATTGAAGTAACGGGCTTCTGGATGTGAAAATACCATTGCTGTAACAGAAGCTTCAGGCTCCATCATAAAACCTTCTGTTAATTGAATGCCTATTTCCTCAGGTTTCAGAAGCGAGAATAGTCTTGTTTGATCTTCAAGATCTGGACAAGCTGGGTATCCAAAGGAGAAGCGTTGACCAGTATATTTAGCCGAGAATCGATCCTTCATCGTCATACTAACTGGATCTGGGAATCCCCACTGGTCACGCATGAGTCGATGAATGAATTCTGCAAATCCTTCAGCAGTCTCTAACGCTAAAGCTTGAAGAGCATGATTTTCTAAAAACTTTCCAGCCTTTTTTAATTCTTCAGCAGCCTGTCGAATCCCTGTTCCTGCAGTTACTGCAAAGAAACCGACATAATCCATTTCACCAGAGTCAACTGTTTTAACATAATCTGCTAAGCACAAATATGGTTCTGATTCCTGACGAGGGAACGTAAAGGTTTCAATAATTTCTGAATGATTTTCAGGATTATAGATATAGATACTCTCATCTTTTGATTGAGCAGGATAAAACTGATAGACTGCTTGGGGTTTTATCCAACCCTTTTGTTTTGCATCTGCTTTGAGCTCATCAACTACATTTTTTACTTTCCACGCTTTTTCATCTTGAGCTGCTAATAGTTTTTCGATCGTTCCTTTTACCCCTAAATGATGACCAATAAGCATTTGTTCATTAATATATGGCTCAATATGGGCAAGGGAGTACTGCCGTAAAACATGTCGTTTCACGTCCTTTGGAACTTGAACGATAAAATCTTGTTTTGTTTTTGAGCGAACCTTAACGGCTGTAGCTGTAGCTGTTGAAGTACTTGTGTCGGTGCTTGTACTAGCTAAACGCTCTTGTTTTTCTGCATGCTCGATCTCTAGCTTTCTCAGCTCTTCTTCATCTTGAAGCTGGTTGGCAAGACTTAACCCATTCATTGCATCTTTAGCGTACAATACTAAACCATTGTACTCCTTAGAAATTTTTGTGTCAGTAAATTTTCTAGATAAAGCTGCACCACCAACTAAAATTGGAATATTAATTCCTGCTTGCTTCATGTCTTGAGCAGTCAGAACCATTTGCTGAGCGGACTTTACTAGTAACCCTGATAATCCAACAATGTCGGGATTTTCCTTTTTTATTGATTCGATTAATGTAGTTGGGGTTACCTTTATACCTAAGTCAACTACATCATATCCATTATTGCTTAAGATAATATCCACCAAGTTTTTACCGATATCATGAACATCGCCTTTTACAGTAGCTAGAATTACTTTTCCTTTTGATGCTGATGTATCTCCTGCTTCCATATGTGGTTCTAAGAAGGAAACGGAGGCTTTCATTACTTCAGCACTCTGAAGTACCTCTGCTACAATCAATTGATTATCATTAAATAGGCGACCTACTTCCTTCATACCATCCATTAATGGACCATTAATGATATCTAGTGGGGCAGGGTAGGTTGATAAAGCAAGCTCTAAGTCAGGGAGTAACCCTTCTTTTGTCCCCTCAACGATATAGTAAGCAAGTCGCTCCTCTAACGTCATATCCGGTAGTGTGCTTTTGGCTTCTTTTTTCTTTTCTCGGTAAAAATCTGTGAAAACTGCAAGTGTCTCATCGGTAGTATGGAAAAGAAGGTCTTCAGCCAATTTTACTTCCTCAGGTGGAATACTTGCAAAACGTTCGAGTTTTTCTGTATTTACAATCGCGTAATCCAATCCAGCAACCGTACAGTGATAAAGAAATACAGAGTTCAACACTTCACGTCCGACAGGTGGAAGACCAAAGGATACATTACTAATCCCCAATATCGTTTGAGTTTCAGGCATCTGCTCCTTGATCATTCGAATTCCATCAACTGTTGCTTTTGCCGAACCAATGTATTGTTCATCTCCAGTACCAACAGGGAAGACAAGTGGATCAAAAATAATATCCTGAGGAGGAACACCATATTTGTTTACTAGTAGATCATAAGATCGTTTCGCAACTTCTAGCTTTTTCTCGGCAGTTACACCCATTCCTTTTTCGTCAATGGTCCCAACAACAATTGCGGCGCCATATTGGTGAACAAGTTTGGAAACCGATTCAAATTTTTCTTCGCCATCTTCAAGATTAATTGAGTTAATAATGGCCTTTCCTTGAGAATAACTAAGTGCCTTTTCTAGAACTTTGTCATCAGTTGAATCGATAACCAAAGGAACCTTTACTTTTTTAACAACTTCCTGAATAAAGTTCTCCATGTCAACAATTTCGTCACGGTCAGGATCTGCTAAGCAGATGTCGATAACGTGAGCTCCGTTTTTCACTTGAGCACGCGCAATTTCTGAAGCTTCCTCAATTTTTCCTTCGCAAATCAATCTTTTAAACTTTCTTGACCCGATTACATTTGTACGTTCCCCAACCATGATTGGTCGTAGAGTTGGATCATCGTATACGAATGGCTCAATGCCTGACACCATGTGGGCATGGTTTTCAATTCGTTGACGGGGCTTGTATTTCTTCATCTCATCAGAAATGGCTTTAATATGTTCAGGAGTTGTACCACAGCAACCACCAACAATATTAATCCAGCCTTCTGCAGCGAAGTTACCAAGCTTTTTTGCTAGCAAATCAGGTGTTTCATGATAATGACCTTCTTCATCCGGTAAACCCGCATTAGGATAACAACTGATTGCAGAGTTTGATAGGGACGAAAGGGAACGAATATGATCCTGCATGAACTCAGGCCCTGTTGCACAATTTAGTCCAACTGCTATAGGGTTCATATGTTGAATGGATATATAAAAGGCTTCAATGGATTGACCGGCAAGCGTTGTTCCCATCGGTTCGATCGTCCCTGAAATCATAATAGGGAGCTTGCGGTTACGAAGGTCAAAGGCTCTTTGGATTCCTAAAAATCCAGCTTTTACATTTAGCAAGTCCTGACTAGTTTCAAGAAGTAGTAAATCTACATCACCATCTAGAAGACCGAGTACCTGCTCCTCATATGTTTCAACTAAAGCAGAAAAGGTTGTTCCACCTGTTACACTTAATGTTTTGGTTGTTGGGCCAAGGGAACCTGCGACAAAGCGTGGCCACTCAGGCGTAGATATTTGATCCCTTGCCTTACTTGCTAGCTTGGCAGCGACCACATTAATTTCATACGCCTTAGAGCCTAAATCGTATTCATCCAATACTAGACTAGTTGCACCGAATGTATTTGTTTCTATAATATCGGCTCCAGCACGTAAGTACTCCAGGTGAATTTTTTCAATCACATCAGGGGCAGTGAGGTTTAAGATTTCATTACAACCCTCATACTCCTCTCCACCAAAATCTTTAGCTGTTAATGCTTCTTGTTGGAGCATCGTACCCATCGCACCATCCATGATGAGAATTCGTTTATTTAGTTGTTCATTTAACGATGCTGTTTGCATTCAGCTTCCTCCTTAACACTTGGCTGTTTATTGTATTTGTATAGGTAGCGAGCTGTGCGGTCATTTCATAGCGCATAAAAGGAGTAATTAAATAAATTCCATTAAACAATTCAGAAGCTGCGTCAATCAATGACTTTGTAATAGCGATTCCTTCTTTAGCTGACTGAACAGGATCATCTTTTAAAGAAGCCATTAGCTCTCTAATAGAATCAGAAATTTTTATTCCAGGTACCTCGTTATGAAGAAACTCCGCATTTTTACTCGATGTTAGTGGCATTAACCCAATGTAAATAGGTTGGGTGATATGCCTAGTTGCATGGTAGATCTCTAGCAGTTTTTCCTCTGAATACACAGGTTGGGTAATAAAGTAATCTGCTCCATACTTTGCTTTCTTTTCCATCCGTAAAACAGCTTTATCTATATATTTTACATTTGGATTAAATGCGGCAGCAACCGAAAATACGCCTTTTTCCCCTAAGTCCTTGCCAGTAGGGGACAGACCTTCATTAAACTGCTTAATCATGCTAATGAGTTCGAATGAAGAAACATCATATACCGATGACGCGCCAGGGAAATCACCGACACGGGCAGGATCGCCTGTAATAGCTAAAATATCATGTAATCCCAGGGTATGAAGTCCCATTAGATGAGATTGAAGACCAATAATATTTCGATCACGACAAGTAATGTGAACAAGTGGTCGTAAGCCGATATTTGTTTTTGTCAATTGAGCCAAGCTAGTATTACAAATTCTTGGAGACGCTAGTGAATTATCAGCTAATGTAATTGCATCAACACCGGCTTCCTTAAGCGCTTGTGCTCCTTCAAAAAATTTCTTTGTGTTCAGCTTTCGAGGCGGGTCCAATTCAACAATGACTGATGATCTCTCTTTAACAATTTCCTGTAGAGGACGTTCCGTACGTTTTGGTTGTACAGTTTTCACTTGAACTACTTCTTTTTTTACTTCAACTTGCTTTTCCGTCACTGGCGAAGTTCCTTTTAGCTCTGAAGCAAACGCCTCAATATGGGCTGGAGTCGTGCCACAGCATCCTCCTAAAAGACGAACACCTTGAGCTCTGAATTCCTGTGCACTTTTTCGGAAATAATCCGCATCTCCTTCATAATGGAATTTTCCATCAGTGTACGTAGGAAGACTAGCATTTGGGTACGCGGATAAAAGCGCCGTTTTAGGTAATTCAACTTGTTCCAAGCTTTCAAGCATATGATGGGGACCAAGTCGACAGTTCACACCCACCACATCAGCACCAAGACTCTCTAAACGTAAGAGAGCTTCATTAATCGGCGTTCGGTTTTGCATAATGCCAGGGACCTGCATGGAAACTTGAGCAATAATCGGTAAATTGGTTTCCTTTCTCGCGATGGAAAGGACTGATTCGATTTCATCTAAATCGTAGTAAGTTTCAAGTAACAGGCCATCAATATCTTCAAGCAATAAGTAATGTAGTTGCTGTGAAAAGCTTTGGACAATTTCCTCTAAAGAAAACGAGTTGGGGCGGATGCCACGGTTACCACCAATGGTTCCTACAACAAAGCTTTTATTTGTAATAGCTTGTTTCGCAATTTTTACGGCAGCACGATTAATTTTTTCTACAGAATCTTCAAGACCGTATCTTTGTAGCTTTAAGGAGTTGGCAGCATACGTGTTCGTTTGAATAACATCCGCTCCAGCTCGTAGATAGGTCTTATGGATGTTTAAAATATCATCCGGATGCGACAAGTTTAACTCTTCAAAACAACTATCCGTTCCATAAGAGTAGAGAAGGGTACCCATTGCACCATCACCAATGACAATGTCTTTTTTCAGTTTATCTAAAAGGCTCATCTGACTTTCTCTCCTTGGCTCTTCGCGGCTATCGTTTCAAGGGCAGCCGTGAAGTCTTTAATGATATCATCTGGATGTTCTAGGCCAACAGAAAGGCGAAGGAGACTTTGGCTGATTCCTCTTTTTAAACGTTGTTCAATCGGCATTGCCGCATGTGACATTTTCGCTGGGTAAGAGAGGATCGATTCAACAGCTCCTAAACTAACAGCAAATACAGGGATCTCTGTTAATTCAACAAATTGTTTTACCGCTTCTTCACTTTCAAGCTCGAACGAAAGAACGGCACCGGCACCTTCTGATTGTTCTTTTTGTATTTCGTACTGTGGATGATCAGTAAGTCCAGGGTAGTACACTTTTTTCACAGATGGATGGTTCTGTAGAAAGTGTGCTATTTTTAGGGCAGAATTCATTGAGAAGTCCATCCGAACCGATAAGGTCTTCATTCCTCGTAACACTAACCAAGCATCTTGAACGCCTAACACAGCGCCAAAAGAGTTTTGTAAAAATCCAATCTGTTTAGCAAGGTCAGGATCGTTTACAACTATCGCACCAGCAACTACATCACTATGACCAGAAAGAAACTTCGTGGCACTATGAAGCACTACATCCGCACCAAGAAGTAATGGCTTTTGTAGAGCAGGTGTTAAAAATGTATTGTCAACAAAAGTTAAAGCTCCAACACTTTTTGCAATGTCACTGATGGCTCGAATATCCGTCACCTTTAAAAGCGGATTGGAAGGAGTTTCTACATAGAAAACCTTCGTATTCGGACGAATAGCTTGTTTTACAGCTGTAAGGTCCGTCATATCAACAAATGTGTGTTCGATTCCAAAACGCGAAAGGACTTCCGTCACCATTCTGTAGGTCCCACCATACACGTCTTCCGTAATCACTACATGGTCTCCTTGAGAGAGAAGGAGAAACGCAGTCGAAATGGCTGCCATACCTGATGAAAAGGCATATCCGTTTGTGCCTTCCTCAAGATTTGCAATGACTGTTTCAAAAGCTTCACGAGTTGGATTCGCGCTTCGTCCATAGTCGTATTTTCCAAACTCATCCACGCTGTGTTGATGAAAGGTGGATGCATGTTGAATAGGAACGGAAACAGCACCGTTAGTAGGATCAAATTTATGTTCATTATGAAGTAGTTTTGTTTCAAATGAGAAATTGTGTTCTTTTGTCATTTTTATGCCTCCGAACTTAAACGAGTAAGAGCTTGGTCAATATCTTTAATTAAATCCTCCACGTCTTCAATACCAACAGAGAAACGAAGCAGGCGATTACAAACGCCAATTGAAAAACGAATTTCTTCCGGAATATCCGCATGTGTCTGTGTAGCTGGGTATGTAATGAAGCTTTCTACACCCCCAAGACTTTCTGCAAACGTAATAAGGTTAAGATTTTGTAAGAATGAATTAACCCACTCTTCTTTTTTAATTCGGAAGGAAAGCATGCCGCCACGGCCTGGGTAAAGAACATCTACTACATTTTCATGATTCTTTAAGAAGCTTGCAAGCTCTCTTGCATTTTTTTCATGCTGTTTCATTCTAAGTGCTAAAGTCTTCATCCCGCGAATAAGAAGCCAAGAGTCAAACGGACTTAAAACAGCTCCAATAGAGTTGTGGTGGAATCCAAGCTGTTCACAAACCTCTTTTCCTTTCCCGACGATCAAGCCAGCTAGCACATCATTATGTCCACCTAAGTATTTGGTAGCACTATGAATGACAATATCAGCTCCAAGCTCAATCGGTCTTTGAAGTAATGGAGTGTAAAACGTATTGTCGACAATTAATAAAATATTATATTTTTTCGCTAGTTCAGCAACCGCTTGAATATCCGTTTCTTCCATTAGAGGATTGGTTGGTGTTTCAATGAAAATGGCTTTCGTTTTTTCAGTAATGGCCTGTTCGATAATGCTCACATCATGAGTTTGTACATACGTACTCGAAAGTCCCCATTTTTTAAATCCTTGCTCTAGAATTCGATAGGTTCCACCGTATAAATCTCTTGAAACGATCCATTCATCGCCAGATTCAAAGAGTGCAAGAATGGTAGTGATTGCAGCCATTCCAGAACTACAGGCAAATCCTTGATCACCGCCTTCTAAATCAGCAATTGCCGCCTCTACAAGCTTTCTTGTTGGATTACCTGTGCGAATATAATCAAAGCCAGTTGATTGGCCAATTCCTTCGTGTCGATAAGCTGTCGAAAAGTAAACAGGTGGGTTTACTGTCCCAGTTTGAGTTTCACTTCTGTTCCCGATCTGCGCTACCTTTGTTTCGTTTTTGTACATTTTAGTCTCTCCCAACATCCAAATAATAAAAAAAAGTCTTCTCTCTAAGAAGAAGACTTTGTTATCAACATGAGCCATTCTTCTTATCTTCCAAGTAAAATACTTGCTGGAATTAGCACCTTTTCAAAAAATTGATGGTTGCTGAGGCTTCATAGGGCCAGACCCTCGACCTCTCTTGATAAGAAATCAAAACATTTAATTTTTTCTAACTTTACTACAGTAAATCGCTAAGTGTCAATCTTTTTTACAAATTAACGACAATTTTGTTCACAATTTCCTAAAAATTACTATATGAATATTCAGAACATTTAATATATAATGAGTTTGAGAACAAAAAGTGGAGGGAAATTCATGCAAACGAAAAGCAGATGTCATCATCGGTATATGTTGAGTGAAGACGCCTTTTTTGTTACCGAAGATGGAATTGAATTGTTTATTTCAGGTGAGAGTGTTCAAGGTTATCCTGTAGGTGGTCACGTGGATTTTCCTCTTGAAATGAGAGAAATGAATGAATTAGCTCAAAAGGAGAAACGACTCTCCAGTCACCCCCCGCAACAACTTTACTTAAATATGATCGATCAGTTATAGACGGGGAAACCCGTCTTGTTTATTTTCGTACGATATATAAAACCACCGGCACATGGGAACCGGTGGTTGTGTCCTACGATTTAATTGTCGGTTTCAAATTTCTTTTTTCAATTTCCTTCTTCAAAAACTTCGCCCATTCTTTATCCTCACCTGACTTCAATGCATTCCGATACGAGACAACTAACATTTCATTACTCATAATCTTCATTTGCAAGCCTCCTTAAAATGGACTGAATTTTCTAGCTTTTTATCATTGTATCGGGTTTTAATCCATTTGAAAACCCAAAACTCCATATTTATTGCCATAAAATTATTAATATTCTGTTACAGGATTTTCACGTAATGATTTTTTTCATGATAAAATATGGTAAATAGTTTGTATGATGGGGGAGAAGGATGGATACGATTACACTTTTTGTTTATGGTACATTACGACGACATGAAACGAATCACGGATTAATCAGAGAAGCTACTTGCATAGCTGAACAGGCATGGGTAAACGGTGAGCTTTTTGATACAGGTAACGGTTATCCTACCCTCGAACTTAATGAATCTGGTAAGGTGCATGGAGAGTTATATGAAGTTAGTAAAAACCTTTTACCTCAGCTCGACGCATTGGAGGATTATGAAGAGGGTAAAGAGTCTAACTTGTATGACAGAACAAATGTTACCGTTCATACTGATAAAGGCACTACAGTAGCGCTCGTGTATGTGAATGTGGACGAATCAAGCAAGTTCGAAAAAATCACCCACGGAGATTGGAAGTTACATAGGTTCATAAAAAATCGTCCTGAACAAGTATACTACTTTGCGTATGGTTCATGTATGGATGATGAACGATTCCGAAAAGCGGGGGTGGATTACTGTTTTAAAAACCTCGTCGGTGCTGCCGTACTAAAGGGTTACTCCATGAAATACCTTTTCAGAGTAAGTGATGGCGGAAGAGCAGATATTGTGGAAGATGGTGGTGAAACCGAAGGGTTGGTTTACTTAACTCCATACGAAGGGGTCGAGTATTTATTTGCTAGAGAGGGGTTTTATGGAGGATGGTATCGCCCTACCTTTGTAGATGTGGACATCGATGGGGAAACGTTTAAGGATGTTTTGACATTCCATGTGTATAACAAAATGCCCGAAGTGACACCACCCGACCATTATTCGACCGAAATTCTTAGAGGGGCAAAAGGAAGATTGAGCGAGCGATATTATCAATATTTACTAACGGAGCTTGATCGTCTTAAAAAGTCGAGCAATAGTTAATTTTTTATTGCACATCGGTTTAATACGAGTATCCATTGTGGTAAACACTTAATATCACCAACTTAAGAAAGTGGGTCAGAATATGAGTGGAAATCGAGACAATGGCTATTATGAGCTGGTGTATAATAATCGACAATACAACTATCTAGAGTTTATTAGATTAGATACAATATGTGAAATTAGTTATATAACTTTAAAAAATATCTTAACAGGTGAATTTTTTACCTTCGAAGAAAACAAAGTTCGAAAAGTGACAAAAAGAAATTTTCGAATTAGATCTTTTAAGAAGCAGTTATTAGAAAAAGTTGCTAAGTAGTTACTTCCTTTCTATAATAAGATAGATAATGTAAAAGGAGTGACTGTAGTGATTCATCTAAAATGGTCAGAGTCAGAAACAATAAAAAAGGTAACTTGTGTTCACACAAAAGCTGAAAAATATATTGTCGATAATAAATTAACACCAGGAAATGTGTACGAAGTAAAAAATGAAACAGAAGAATTTTACTTTATTATAGATAATAGTGGAAAAGTCGGAGGCTATTACAAGGGTTATTTTAAAGAAGCTTAACATCGGACTACATAATACTGTTAGCATGGTAGCTAACAGTATTTTCTTTTAATCTGTCATTTTTCTAATAATAGGGTGGATGTAATGAGGTTATTATTTGTAGGGATCGGTGGCTCCATTGGAAGTGTGTTGAGGTATAGTATTTACTACAATATGTTAGCCATCAATGGAGACTGGTTACCATTTTTAGGAACGCTACTTGCAAATTTGTTA
This sequence comes from Robertmurraya mesotrionivorans, assembly GCF_050971805.1. Classification (NCBI taxonomy): domain Bacteria; kingdom Bacillati; phylum Bacillota; class Bacilli; order Caryophanales; family Bacillaceae; genus Robertmurraya; species Robertmurraya mesotrionivorans. The sequence goes on from NZ_JBPCCH010000005.1 coordinate 115,651, forward strand.
GGAGCATTTGCACTAGGTTGGTTTACTTCAAGACTGTTGCTATCAAAGAAGCTCTCTGATGATTTAGCAGCTGCTATTGGGACGGGGTTAATTGGTTCTTTTACGACTTTCTCTACCTTAAGTGTGGAGCTTAGCTCGCTTTTACAGGAAGGACAATATCTTCTAGCCATATGTTATGTATTGATAAGTATGATAGGTGGCCTGGTCTGCGCATTCGGCGGCTTCCGAATAGGGCATAGAAGGGTGGCTATTCAATGAATTTCGTTCTAATCGCTGTAGGTGGGTTTATCGGAGCAAATGCTAGATATATTATTGGTCTATTTGCGAAAAAGTACATAAATGTTTCCATTCCTATCGGTACTCTCTTTATTAATGCAATAGGTTCATTACTTTTAGGTTTGTTGGTAGGTAAGGGGATAAGAGGGGACGTATACTCCTTTTTAGGAGTTGGATTTATGGGTGCTTTTACTACATTCTCTACATTCAAACTTGAACTGGTACAGCTTTGGCAATCAAAAGAACATAAAGCATTCGTCCTATATTTGATATTGAGCTACGGTTTAGGAATTGTCCTAGCTTCAATTGGATTTATGCTGGCATAAAGAGGGTCTGCTCTTAATAGAGCAGACCTTTTAGCTATGCCTTTTCTGTATTAGCTGTAAGTGATGGCGCAGGTGTTTGGTATAATTTTTTTCCTATTAGTGTTTGGATAATGAGAAAAGTACCCCCAATTGCCCAATAGAGAGGTAAAGCAGCAGGTGCATTAAATGAGAACATGACAATCATAATAGGTGAAAGAAGTCCCATGAATTTCATTTGCTGCTGTTGTTGACCACTTATGTTAGACATAGACACTTTGAATTGTAAATAATACACAATACCAGCAATAGCAGTAATCCAAATATCTGACTCACCTAAGTTGAACCATAAAAATGAGTGGGTTGCAATTTCGTGAGATCCCCGAATCGCGTAGTAAAATCCCATTAAAATAGGCATTTGAATGAGCATGGGTAGACAACCGATTGCTAACGGATTTACTCCGTGTTTTTGGTATAAACCCATCATTTCTTGCTGTAGCTTTTGTTGCTCTTTGCTATCTTTTGTTTTCTTTATTTTTGCTTGGATCACATCTAATTCAGGCTTAAGTGCCTCCATTTTCTCTTTCATCTGCTGTTGACTTTTATACTGCTTAAGCATAAGTGGCATGAGAAGAAGGCGAACAATTAATGTAAGAAATATAATAGATAAACCGAAGCTTCCGTTAAAAATCATCGCAATGGCATGAATGGCGGTTGAGAATGTGTTGACAAATACTGTTTGAAAAAATTCACTCATTTATCTTTCCTCCGTATCTTTTTTGTTTTATCTCGATGAAGGAGGAAAGAAGCTATCTGTATCATCACTACCTGCCACTTTTCGTCTAATGTAGCGACATATCCAGACGAGAGCAGGGTGTAATTGGTGAACGTACGCCCGATCATAGAAGATTTGATTCTTCTCCGAGCTAAGATCTGTCGAGGAACACACAGTGTCAAGAAAGTGATACTCTATATTCCAGATCCAAATCAATCGAAGGATTAAGCTGATCACGACAGATGCATAAATGGTATACAGTGTTGAAAAATTCGTTAAGTCAAAGAGAATCTCATCCATCGAAATCACCTCACTTCTTTTGAATGTTCTCCTTATAAGTATAGTAAATCATAAACTCCTGTGCAAATACGAAGATAATAAGGATTTATTTTGACAATTTATCTAAAATCGTGACATTTAAAGGTAGTTTCGCTATGATAGGTTAAAATGCATTTTTGAAGTTAAGGAGATTTTAGTAATGAAACGTGACTATCCAGACGATAGCTTGACCTTACATACGGATTTGTACCAAATCAATATGGCAGAAACTTATTGGGAGGATGGGATACACAACAAGAAAGCAGTATTTGACTTATATTTTAGAAATTTGCCTTTTGGAAATGGCTACGCTATTTTTGCAGGTTTAGAAAGAGTCATTGATTACATAAAAGGATTTCGGTTTACAGATAGCGATATTGAATATTTAAGAGAGGCTGCTCATTATAAGGAAGACTTTCTTGATTATTTAAAAACGTTAACCTTTACAGGAAATATCCGTTCAATGGTTGAAGGGGAAATTGCTTTTGGAAATGAGCCGTTATTAAGAGTGGAAGCTCCATTAGCAGAGGCTCAGCTCATTGAAACGGCACTGCTTAATATTATAAATTATCAAACGTTAATTGCAACGAAAGCATCGAGGATTAAACAAGTGATCGGTGATGGAGTGGGAATGGAGTTTGGTACTAGAAGAGCTCAAGAAATGGATGCAGCTATTTGGGGTACAAGAGCAGCTTTTATTGGAGGTTTCCAGGCTACCTCAAATGTTCGTGCAGGAAAGATGTTTGGCATTCCTGTAGCTGGCACCCATGCTCACTCTTTGGTCCAAGCATATAAGGATGAGTATATTGCTTTTCATAAATACGCTCGTAGACATAAGGACTGTGTGTTTTTAGTAGATACATACGACACACTACGATCAGGTGTACCAAATGCGATAAAGGTTGCTAAGGAACTTGGTGATAAAATTAATTTTCTTGGTATTCGTCTCGATAGTGGAGACCTTGCGTATCTTTCAAAAAAAGCTCGTGAAATGCTTGACGAAGCTGGATTCACGGAGACGAAAATAATTGCCTCAAACGATTTAGATGAGTACACCATCATCAACTTAAAAGCTCAAGGAGCTATGATTGATACGTGGGGAGTAGGTACAAAGCTAATCACTGCTTATGATCAAGCTGCGTTAGGTGCCGTATATAAACTCGTGGCGATAGAAGGGGAAAATGGAGAGCTCGTTGATACAATTAAAATTAGTGGTAATCCTGAGAAGGTATCTACCCCTGGTCTAAAGAGGGTATACCGGATTATTAATAATGAAAATCATAAATCCGAAGGCGATTATATTACGATGGATGAGGAACATCCAGAAGCTGAATCTAGAATTAAAATGTTCCATCCTATACACACTTATATCAGTAAGTTTATTACAAATTTCACTGCCAAGGATCTTCATGAGGATATCTTTATTAACGGAAAGCTTGTGTATGAAGTGCCTAGTTTGCTACAAATGCAAAATTACGTAAAAGAAAATCTCCAACTGTTGTGGGAGGAGTATACAAGAGCACTAAACCCAGAGGAATACCCAGTCGATTTGAGTCAAAAATGTTGGGATAACAAAATAAGAAATATAGAAGAAGTTAAGGCGAATATTAAATCTCAGAATATTAGATAAGGAGGAGAAGAGTTGAGAAACATTCAAAGTCTTATTATGAATGAGTTACATGTGAAGCCTTCTATTGATGCTCGCCAAGAGGTGAACGAACGCATTACTTTTTTAAAGGCATATGTGAAGAAAACAAACGCAAAAGGTTTAGTATTAGGAATTAGCGGGGGACAAGACAGTACCTTAGCTGGTAGATTGTCGCAGTTAGCTGTGGAGGAGCTAAGACAAGAAGGCTATGAATGTAAATTTATTGCTGTACGCTTACCTTATGGAATTCAACAAGATGAAGAAGATGCACAAAATTCTCTGAAGTTCATACAGCCGGATGAGGAATTTGTCTTTAATATTAAGGAAGCAGTAGACGCAGTGAAGTTTGAATATGATCAAAAAACGGTAGGAGAGCCGTTACGGGACTATCATAAAGGGAACGTCAAAGCGAGAATGCGGATGATTGCACAATATGCAATCGGAGGGCAGGAAGGCTTACTGGTAGTTGGAACTGACCATGCAGCCGAAGCTGTTACGGGCTTCTTTACAAAATATGGTGATGGCGGTGCAGACTTGCTGCCGCTATCTGGACTGTCAAAGAGACAAGGGCGCGAGCTACTAAAAGAACTCGGTGCTGATGAACGTCTTTATTTAAAAGTTCCAACAGCTGATTTATTGGATCAAAAGCCTGGTCAAGCCGATGAAACGGAACTCGGAATTACGTACGAGGAACTGGATGATTTTCTTGAAGGAAAAGAAGTGGCAAATGAGGTAGCAGAGAAAATTGAACAGCGATATCTCATAACAGAACATAAAAGACGACCGCCTACAACAATGTTTGATGATTGGTGGAAATAAAAAGATGGGGAGCAAAAAATTGCTCCCCATTTTCATTATGCATATTTAACTGTAGCAGTTAAAAGCTCAAGAGCCTCTTGGGCTTCTTCATCACTTGGTGGTTGAATATCCTTTAATGGATACTCCATTCCAAGAGCTTCCCATTTATATACTCCAAGCTCATGATACGGAAGAACTTCGACCTTTTTAACATTCTTAAGTGTACCGATGAATTCACCAAGTTTTTGAAGATCGTTACGATCATTTGAAATAGTTGGTACAAGAACATGGCGTATCCATACTGGAACATGATGATCAGATAAGAATTGAGCAAATTCTAGTATATGTTCATTTGCCATTCCGGTTAAGGAGATATGCTTTTTTCGGTCAATATGTTTGATATCAAGCAGAATTAAGTCGGTATATTGTAATAACTCTTTAAGATTTGCTTGAAAGTGTTCCGCGTGTGAGAAACAGCCGCCGGAAGAATCAATGGTTGTGTGTATCCCAAGCTTTTTACATTCTTTAAAGAGTTCAATTAAAAAGGGAATTTGTAGAAGCGGTTCGCCACCGCTAACAGTAATTCCGCCACCTGATGATTCGATGAAAGGTAGATATGTTTTTAAATCATCGATGATTTCGGAAACAGACATCTGTTTTCCAGTTCCGATTTCCCAAGTATCCGCATTATGACAAAATTGGCAACGAAGCAAGCAACCTTGTGTAAATACGACATAGCGAATTCCAGGTCCGTCTACTGTTCCAAATGTTTCGATTGAATGAATGTTTCCGTTCATGATGAAAAACTCCTCTCAATTATCAGGTAGGGAGATGTTAGCAATCTCCCTACATCAGTTTTTTATAGTGATCCATGGAATGTTCTGTTAATAACATCCATTTGTTGCTCTCTTGTTAACTTAATAAAGTTAACTGCGTAACCTGATACACGAATCGTTAACTGTGGGTATTCTTCTGGGTGCTCCATAGCATCAAGCAATGTTTCACGATTAAATACGTTTACGTTTAAGTGATGTCCTTGCTTAACTGAGTAGCCATCAAGAATACTTACAAGGTTATTTTCACGGCTGTCATCATCTTTCCCTAATGCTTTAGGTACGATGGAGAAAGTATTAGAAATACCGTCTAATGAGTAAGCATAAGGAAGCTTAGCAACAGATGCAAGAGAAGCTAGAGTTCCTTTTGTATCACGACCGTGCATTGGGTTTGCACCAGGAGCAAATGGCTCACCAGCGCGACGACCATCAGGTGTGTTACCTGTTTTCTTACCGTACACAACGTTAGAAGTGATTGTTAAAATTGACATAGTAGTCATAGAGTTTCTATACGTTTCGTGCTTTTTAAGCTTTTTCATGAAACGCTCAACTAAATCAACAGCGATGCTGTCCACACGATCATCATTGTTTCCGTATTTAGGGAAGTCGCCTTCAATTTCAAAGTCAACAGAAATACCGTTTTCATCACGAATTGGACGAACTTGAGCGTATTTAATCGCACTTAATGAGTCAGCAACAACACTTAGTCCAGCAATACCTGTTGCCATTGTACGAAGAATATTTGTATCGTGAAGAGCCATCTCAATTCTTTCGTAGCTGTACTTATCATGCATGTAGTGGATGATGTTTAGTGTATTAATGTAAAGACCAGCTAACCAATCCATTGTAGAATCAAATTTCGCCATAACTTCTTCATAGTCTAGGACTTCAGAAGTGATAGGGGAGAACTCTGGTGCTACTTGTAGTTTATGTTTTTCGTCTTTACCACCATTAATTGCATATAGAAGTGCTTTTGCAAGGTTTGCACGAGCACCGAAGAACTGCATTTGCTTACCAATTTCCATTGCAGACACACAGCATGCAATTCCGTAATCGTCTCCCCATTCTGGGCGCATAATATCGTCGTTTTCATATTGAATTGAACTTGTTTCGATTGACATTTTCGCACAGAACTTTTTGAAGCCTTCTGGAAGGCGAGTAGACCAAAGTACTGTTAGGTTTGGTTCTGGTGCCGGTCCTAGGTTAGTAAGAGTATGCAAGAAACGGAAAGAGTTTTTCGTTACTAATGCACGTCCGTCATTTGCAACACCACCGATTGACTCCGTTACCCAAGTTGGGTCTCCACTAAATAGTTCGTTATAATCAGGAGTACGAGCAAATTTTACTAGACGAAGCTTCATAACGAAATGGTCAACTAATTCTTGTGCTTCTTGCTCAGTAAGTACACCGTTTTCTAAATCTCTTTCAATATAAATATCTAAGAAAGTTGAAACGCGTCCAAGACTCATTGCTGCTCCGTTTTGTTCTTTAATAGCTGCCAAGTATCCGAAGTATAACCATTGGAAAGCTTCAGTTGCTGTGGTAGCCGGTTTAGAAATATCAAATCCATAGCTTGCAGCTAATTTCTTTAATTCGTTAAGGGCACGAACTTGCTCTGACAATTCTTCACGAAGCTGGATAACAGATTCCTTCATTACTGGAGTTGTGCCAGCAAGATCTTTTTTCTTTTCTTGAATCAAGAAGTCTACACCATATAAAGCAATGCGTCGGTAGTCACCGATAATCCGACCACGTCCGTATGCATCCGGTAAACCAGTAATGATACCAACCTTACGTGCCATTTTCATTTCATCAGTATAAGCATCGAATACACCTTGGTTATGTGTTTTACGGTAGTCAGTAAAGATTTTTTCAACGTCTTTATTTAATTCAAAACCGTAAGATTCACAAGACTGTTGTGCCATGCGAATTCCGCCATAAGGCTGTAAAGAGCGTTTGAACGGTTTGTCGGTTTGAACACCAACAACTTTTTCTAAATCTTGATTTAAATACCCTGCACCGTGAGAAACAATAGAAGAAACGATTTCAGTGTCCATATCAAGAACGCCACCGTTTTCTCTTTCTTGTTTTGTTAAATCCATTACTTGATCCCATAATTTTGTTGTTGCCTCAGTAGGGCCTGCGAGGAAGGAATCATTTCCTTCGTACGTTTTAAAGTTTCTTAGAATAAAGTCTCTAACGTTTACTTCTTTTCTCCAAGTACCTTCTGAAAAGCCTTTCCACTGTTCCATTTGAGTCCACCTCTTAGTAAATGTTTATATAACAGATGATACAAATACATCATACTTGAAGTATAACAGATAATTAGTGAAATACATCACATAATCTAGGTGACATTTTGACAATGTTATGAACATTAGGTTTGTCAGTGGTTCGTTATGTGACGGAATGGTGAAAAAAGAAAACTGTACTATAATGATTCGGTAAAAAATGAAATCTGTTATACAAAAAGTTATTATTAATAACACTATTGTAACGTGATAAATATCTTCGTGGTCAATTAGGTTATGTAGATATTTTGACAGTTTGATCGAGGCATATAAAAACGATTGTGCGTGTTACACACAATCGTCTACAAGTGTTAATTAACAACAATATAGGCCGTCATTGGTCCATTTGAATCTGAATCATGGTGGGTTAAGCAAACCAATCGATAGACACCCTTCTTTTGAAACTGGAGATCTAGTTCGGTTTCTTCTCCTTGAAGAATTTTACCGCTAATGTTTGTACCCTCAATTATAAACGGATGATTAGCACCGTTTATTCCCATAATCTTTAATTTTACCTTCTCACCCTTTTGAAGAAAGATGGTGCCAGGGTCAAAGCGATACGCTTCGATTTCTTTTCCATCTTTAGTTGTCGCTTCAAACTCGCCAGTGACTAAATGAATCTCTCTCGTAGAATCATTGACCGATGTTTGAACGACTGTTTCGCTGCCCATGTTTAAATAAATCCAAAGGGAGGCGGAGAAAACCAAACCTAACAGAAGAAGTGAAAAAATAATAGAACGTTTTTTGACGACTAGAAACTGCATCGTACCCCTCCAAAAAATTTATTTCTACTAATTTATATGCATCAAGGTAATGGAAACTTGTCTATACTTTTTCTATGAATGTAAATTTACGACCTTAGTATCGGTTTTTCGTTATAAAGCACGAAATATTACCTAGTTTTTCAATTTCGTAACAAATGTATAATTTATACGTTTACATGTTATTTTTTTGGTACAATCGAAAAAGACTGAATTCAAACAAGGTGTGTGCATACAGTGATAAAAAAACTATCTTTTATTTTTCTATCTATCCTTGCATTAAGTGCAAATCAAGTGTTTGCTGAGCAAATGGACGAGCTGTCCATAATAAGCGATTCGGTAATATTAATGGACTCACAATCCAATGCGGTCCTTTACTCAAAAAATGAGCATGAACGTATGTATCCTGCTAGTTTAACAAAAATTGCAACTGCCATTTACGCAATTCAAACTGTAAAAGTAGATGAAGTGGTAAAAGTAAGTAGTGAAGCTATTGAAGTTGAGGGAACTAAAGTATATTTAAATGAGGGAGAAGAAGTTACTTTAAAGAAATTGATTCAAGGTATGCTTATTAACTCAGGAAATGATGCAGCTGCTGCCATTGCCCTTCATATTGACGGTAGCATGGAGACATACGAAAAAAATATCAATGAATTTTTAAAAAATGAGGTTGGAGTTAAGGATACTCATTTTACGAATCCGCATGGACTCTTTGATGAAAACCACTATACAACAGCGTATGATTTAGGTCTAATCACGAATTACGCACTAAAAAATGAAACATTTAAAGAAATTTTCGGAACAAAAGATTTGGCTTGGGATGGTCAATCATGGGATACGACTTTGTTTACACATCATTTACTCTTGAAGGGAGAAATTCCATTCGAAGGTATTACAGGTGGAAAGACTGGTTTTGTCAATGAATCAAGGCAAACGTTAGCAACGACTGCTTCTAATGGTCAAATTGGGTTAACAGTCATTGGTTTAGGAGCTACGTATAAACGTGATATTTATAATGATACAATTAATTTGTTAAGCTTTGGATTTTCTAACTATAAAACTTCAACTATTCCTGTGAATACAACATTTGAAAGTGAAAAGGATAAGTTTGTTGTGACGGATCCGTTATATATAACAGAACCTCTTACTGGTTCTGCTGTAGTGGATGTAACAAAAGAGGGAGATTTAGCTGTATTTGATTCCTCGAATAAAGAGATCCAAACGATCTCTTTAGCTAAATATAAACTCAAAACAGCAACAGAGAGCGAATCTATCATAGGAGAAACCACATCGAGTGATACTACACCTATTATGATGAAAGCCATATCAATTGGATTAGGATTTGCGTTAATTGGAGCATTCGTAGGAATGTGGAAAAAACGAATATTGAATGGATGAAAAATAGCCATGAGTATGCTCATGGCTATTTTATATGGCTTGATAGATAAAGCATAATATACGATAAAAAGATCATCAGAAGGACCCAGGACCAAGCGAGACTACTATTACCAGACTCAAAGGCAACATATATGGCTGTTGGAAGGGTTTGGGTTTTTCCAGGTATGTTTCCAGCGAACATGAGTGTTGCTCCAAATTCCCCAAGAGCACGGGCAAACGCAAGGATAGAACCAGAAACAATTGCCTTTATACTCAACGGAAGAGCGATAAATAAAAAAACCTTCCATTCCCCAGCGCCGTCAACTCTTGCTGCATCCTCTATTTCACTATCTACCGATAAAAAACCGGTCTTACATGATTGATACATAAGAGGGAAGGCAACAACTGTTGAAGCGATTACTGCTGCCCACCAGGTAAACATAACGGGTTGCTTAAAAATTTGTTCAATGAATTGCCCTACAGGACTATTAACACCAAAAATCATGATTAATAAAAATCCAACAACGGTAGGGGGTAGGACGATAGGTAAAAGAAGTGCTGTTTCAATAATGGTTTTACCTTTAAAGAAAGATTGATACATAATCCTAGAAACGAACACTCCAGAAATAATCACAAAAAGTAGTGAAACCGAGGCAACTGTTAAGGAGAGTTGCACTGGTGACCAAAATTGTAAATTCATATAATCAATCCAATACGTTAAATCCATATTTTTTAAATACTTGTTGTGCAGCTGGTGATTGTAGAAAATCAAACAAGGATTTGCTCTCTTTGCTGTTGGTTGTATATTCTAAGACACCATAATAATACATTATAGGGGAGTGAAGAGACGGATTTATGTTTTCAGTCACTTCTACTTTCTTTGATGTTAAGGCATCTGTTTTATAAACCATTCCAGCATCCACATTTTTCGTTTCTACATATGTAAGAACTTGAGAAACATCTTTCGTATATATTAGTTTGTCTTCAATTAGATTCCATAATTTAGCGTTTTGCAATACTTCCTTCGCATAACTTCCAGCAGGTACCGTTTCTGGTATTCCTATAGCAATTTTTTTAATTGACTGATCCTGAAGATTAGAGAGTCTCAAATGAATACTGTTATCATTCTTCGGTGTAATTAGAACAAGGGAATTAGCTACTAACGGAGAGTGGTAATTAGTAAGTATTTTTTGTTTTTCTACTAACTCATCTACATGATCCTTTGATGCTGAAATAAATAGATCAACAGGTGCTCCTTGAATAATTTGTTCCTTTAATGCTCCAGAACCACCAAAGTTAAATAGAAGCTCAACCTGATGATTTTGTTCGTATAATTCTTTAAGCTCAGTTAACACATCTTTCATACTTGCTGCAGCTGAGATCGTCAATTGAATAGGTTCCTCTTTTTCTTGGCTGCAGGAACTTAATAAGCTAAACAAGCATGAAATGAGGATGGCAATGGTTATTTTTCTCACAAGTAAAGAAGCCTCCTATTTATTATGCATACAAAAAATTATAGCGAAATTTAGACAGTTGTGACAGAGACAATTAAAAAAAGTTGTCTAAGGGTTCGGATAAAAACCATAGAAATATAAGAAAATAACAGAGGAGGTGTTTTCATTATGTCAAATAGAAAAAAAGATCCTTCTACCGTTGGATTAAGTTCTCCGCAAGTTGAAGGGCAAGGCACGACAGAAAATGAAATGGCTGGGACAAAAAAAGATAGTGCAAGACGAAAAACAAAAAGACATTAAAAGAGAGCCAATTGGCTCTCTTTTAAATTTATTTATACATTTCTTCTACTTGTTTTTGAATCTCACTATTTTCTAAATACTCATCATAAGTCATTTGCTTATCTACGATGCCGTTCGGTGTAATTTCAATAATTCTATTTGCAATGGTTTGGATAAATTGATGGTCATGTGATGCAAACATAAGTGAACCTTTAAAGTTTATTAACCCATTATTTACAGAGGTGATGGATTCTAAGTCAAGGTGGTTAGTTGGCTCATCTAAAAGAAGTACATTCGCACCACTTAACATCATCTTAGAAAGCATACAGCGCACTTTTTCTCCTCCAGAAAGAACACTAGCTTTCTTTAATACTTCTTCACCTGAAAATAACATTCTTCCCAAAAACCCACGAAGGAAGCTTTCACTTTGATCCACTGGAGAGAACTGGCGTAACCAATCGACCAGGTTAAGCTCACTTCCTTCAAAGTAAGAAGTGTTGTCTTTTGGGAAATACGCCTGAGAAGTAGTTACACCCCATTTATACGTACCACTGTCAGCTTCCATTTCTCCCGTCAAAATCTTGAATAAGGTTGTTTTAGCAAGTTCATTTGCTCCAACAAGTGCAATTTTATCTTCCTTATTCATTACAAAGCTAACATTGTTTAAAACTTTTTCTCCGTCGATTGTTTTTGTTATTCCTTCAACACGTAACAGGTCGTTTCCAATTTCTCTTTCAGGAGTAAAACCAACATACGGATATTTTCTAGAGGATGGACGAATGTCATCCAAAGAAATTTTATCAAGTAATTTTTTTCTTGATGTTGCTTGCTTTGATTTAGATGCGTTAGCACTAAATCTCGCGATAAATGCTTGAAGTTCTTTAATTTTTTCTTCTTTTTTCTTATTTTGGTCCTGAGCCATTCTTTGTGCTAGCTGGCTTGACTCATACCAGAAATCGTAGTTTCCAACGTAGATTTGGATTTTCGAAAAGTCTAAGTCCGCAATATGCGTACATACCTTATTAAGGAAATGTCTATCATGGGAAACAACAATAACGGTATTTTCAAAGTTAATTAGAAATTCTTCTAACCATTGGATTGCTTTTATGTCTAGGTGGTTCGTCGGCTCGTCAAGTAAAAGAACATCTGGCTTACCAAATAGAGCTTGCGCAAGAAGTACCTTTACTTTATCGGAACCTGAAATATCTGCCATCTTTTTCGTGTGAAGGTCCTCAGTGATTCCAAGCCCTTTTAATAAAATGGCAGCTTCTGATTCGGCTTCCCAACCATTTAGCTCGGCAAATTCTCCTTCAAGCTCAGCAGCTTTCATTCCGTCTTCATCTGTAAAGTCCGCTTTCATATAAATAGCATCTTTTTCCTGCATAACTTCATATAGACGCTTATGGCCCATGATAACGACTTTCATTACTTCTTCTTCTTCGAATTCATAGTGGTTTTGCTTTAAAACTGCCAATCTTTCTCCAGGTCCAAGCGAAACTTGACCGGTTTGTGACTCTATTTCACCAGAAAGGATTTTTAAAAATGTTGATTTTCCTGCACCGTTTGCTCCAATTAATCCGTAGCAATTACCAGGAGTGAATTTAATATTTACATCTTCAAATAGTTTACGGTCACCATATCGTAGGCTTACGTCTGTTACTGTAATCATTTCTTTTCCTCCAAACAAAATAAACAATAATTTTCATTATAACACTTTTTACTGGTTGTTCGCATGAAATTCTATATCATCATCATTGCCAAAAAAATCAACCTTAAATAAAAGTTTTATTTTCATAGAAAAAAATGATGAAATTTCATATTTTTTTCATATTTATCATGTACAATAAAGCTAATCAGATCGGAAAAGGAGTCTTTAATATGGCTAAAAAACAATTAATAGACTTAGTTAATCGGTTAAAGGGGTCAGGAATCAAGGTAAGCTTTTCAAAACCTCGCCCAAAATCAATTCTCCTACTACAGCAACAGGCGAAATTATCTTCTACAACAAATTAATAAAACGAGCGGCTATTGACGCCGCTCGTTTTATTGTATTTCCTTCATAATTTTATGAAAGACATCTTCTCGATTAAAATCATCACCCATAGGGAATTTCTTAATAAATTTATTGTTTTCATCTACTAGAAAAACGAAAGTAGAGTGGACATAGAATCCATCACCTGGATCTCTATATTGAAACTGAAAGGTATTGGCTAAACGTTCAATATCCTTTTGGTCTTCCTTAATATTATTGGGGTCTCCAGTTAAGAATATCCAGTTTCCATCGTCTTTAATTTCAAAATGGGACATGTGACTTTTCATCACTTCTGGTGTGTCACGATAGGAATCAATACTAACGGTTAGAAATTGAATCTTATCTCCGAATACGCCTTCCTCTTCAAGATCCTTTTTTAATTGATTCATTTTCAATGTTGTGGTTGGACAAATATCAGGACAATGCGTATACATGAATTCAACAAGTTTTATTTTTTTCTCTGTTTTACTAAAATCAAAGCTTTCATTGTTCATTGTCGTTAAAACGATATCGTCAGGAATTGTTGCATTGGCATCACGAATTAGAAAAAAGGATATACCAGCAGTTATACCAACGATGATAATAATTGAACAAATCATATATATTTTCTTCATGAACATCCCCCCTCTATTTAAGATAATGAATCTTGAAGGAAAATCCTATGGACATATTGTGAACATATTTAATTGATCCCATATAGGACATTCATCTATACCGTTGACATCCCGTCTGAATACACTAGGAGTGAAAAGGCTATAGAGGAGGGTTAAATATCATGAGTGGAAATTATGGAGGCGGCTTCGCTTTAATCGTTGTCCTGTTTATCTTGCTAATCGTTGTTGGGGCAGGATTCTTCGGTGGAGGCTACGGCTACTAATATTTGTTTATAAAAAAAGCGAGAGGGAAGACCCTCTCGCTTTTCTTGTGGTTATTAATTCATACCGATCCATACACTCTTAACTTCGGTATAGTTGTTGAGTGCATAAGAGCCCATTTCACGACCAAGACCAGATTGCTTATAACCACCGAATGGAGAAGCGGCATCAAATGCGTTGTAGCAGTTAACCCAAACCGTTCCAGCTCGTAAATTGTTGGCTACGTAGTGTGCTTGAGCTACGTCACGTGTCCATAACCCAGCAGCTAAGCCGTATTCACTTTGATTAGCACGAGCAATAAGCTCATCTAAGTCTTCATATGGAAGGGCAGAAATAACAGGACCAAATATTTCTTCTTTAGCGATCGTCATTTGGTCACTAACATTGGCGAAGATCGTTGGTGAAACAAAGTATCCTTGCTCAAATGGACTATTTCCACCAACTAATAGCTCGGCTCCTTCATCAATTCCTTTTTCAATATACCCAAGAACGCGTTTTTGTTGTGTACTTGAAACAAGAGGTCCAATCTGTGTGTCAGAGTGTAGACCTGCCCCCTGCTTTATATTCTTCGCATGACTCACCATATCAGCAACAACATTATCAAATTGCTTTTTCTGAATAAAGACACGAGAACCCGCACAGCACACTTGACCTTGGTTAAACATAACCCCATTTAGTGCTCCAGGAATTGCTTTTGAAAGATCAGCATCTGGCAGCAAGATGTTTGGCGATTTTCCGCCTAGTTCTAGGGTTACTCTCTTTAAGGTTTTTGCTGCTCTCTCCATAATCATTTTCCCAATTTCAGTTGAACCTGTGAAAGCAATTTTATCAACTTGTGGATGGTCAACAAGCGGTTGACCTGCTGTTTCACCGAATCCAGGAATGATATTGACAACACCTGGAGGGAAGCCTGCCTCTTGAATTAACTCAGCTAAGTATAAGGCAGAAAGAGGTGTTTGCTCAGCTGGTTTTAGTACGACTGTACATCCTGTTGCTAGTGCAGCACCTAGCTTCCACATTGCCATTAGAAGAGGGAAATTCCAAGGGATAATTTGTCCAACAACCCCGACCGCTTCGTGTCGTGTATAGTTAAAGTACGGCCCATTAACCGGAATAGTTTGCCCAACAATTTTTGTTGCCCAGCCAGCATAATATCGCATATGTTCAACAGCTAAAGGAATATCAGCATTCGTTGTTTCTCTAATTGGTTTACCGTTATCCAATGTCTCAAGTTGAGCCAGTTCAGCTGCATTTTCTTCCATTAGGTCAGCAAGCTTATACATTAATCTACTTCTTTGAGCGCTACCCATTTTTGACCAAGGACCTTCATCGAAAGCTTTTCTAGCTGCCTTCACAGCGAGGTCTACATCTACTTCATTGGCTTCAAAAACAGTTGCAAGCACTTCGCCAGTAGCAGGGTTATAGGTTTCGAATGTCTTTTGAGTTTGACTCTCGACGAATTCACCATTAATAAAGAGCTTCTTTTTACCTGATAGGAACTTTTCTACTTTTTCATGCAATTGAACAGTTAATTGACTCATTGTTTCCCTCCCGCTATTAAATGGTTAAGTAATTTCCAAACTATGACAACGCTTACAACGTTAATACTATCATTTTATAAAACTACTTTTCAATCATAAATATAGGGAATATTCCGATAATGTTTGACACGATTTTTCGACAAAAATAAAATAATCGCCTAAAATAGGCGATTACGATTAATCAATATTACAATATTCAATCGGACAGTTCTCACAATCTATTTCTTTTTTTAAATAATCTAGGTCATGGACAGTAATTATTTTTTTGCTAATAGATATAATATGGTTCTTTCTTAATTCAGTCAGCATTCTACTAACGCTTTCTCTTGCTGTACCACAGAAATTCGCTAGATCTTGATTTGTTAATGGAACCGATATTTCAATTCCATTTTCTCTTAATACACCATAACTATTACATAACCGGATAATGGTAGAATAGAGTGCACCTTTTTTTCCATTTAACACCAAATCACGAAACTTAGTAATGGTTTTTCTTATATGATCATTCATCCATCGGAGGAATTCAAAAGCCAACTGGCTATTTTTAAAAAAGGCTTGTTCAAGATCAGCAATATTAATGGCTGCTGCTTCACCATTTTCTATTATTTTAGCATTAAATATATACCTTGGATCCACAGTAAATAAGGTTAGTTCCCCTACAATATCATTATGCTTACAAAGTCTTAAACTCAGTTCATTTCCTTCGGCGTTCATTTTAGATATTTGAACCTTACCTGATAAGATAATATACATTTCTCTTGCTTCTTGTCCTTCTTTAAACAGATAGCTTCCTTTTTTTATAGGTACAATTCGTTCAGCCGATTTTAATAATTCGCCAAGTTCGTAGGACAATTCTTCCTTATATTTTTGATTCACCATCGGTATCCTCCTTTAAGCGCTGGCCATATATTTTATTTAAAAGAATGTCATGTAGCTGGTCAATATAGTTTACTTAATAAAGAGTTAACGTTTTGTGACAGAAATCACGTTAAATTTAAAATCTCTTTAAAAGAGTGATATTTGTAACAGGGGAGTAAGGGGAGTTTTTAATATTCCTATATTGAAAACCCTAGTTTTCAATACTTAAATGATGAAAAAGGGAATATGTAACCGCTTCATAAAGAGTCACGAAGCGTTCAATAGTTTTTCTATTAACAAAAGCAGGAATGAGGGGTAAAATGACAGTAAATATTGTGACGTTTTTCACATTTTGAAAAGAGAAAGGATCCTGAACATGTATAATGAGCTTACACCCATTGAGGAAGCGGCATTAAACGCTAAGAAAAAAAGAGATACTTGGATGTCTTCTAAACTACATTACTTTATTAAAGCGATGCTTGCTGGGGTCTATATTGGTTTCGGAATCATGGTATCTTATAAGACTGGGGAATTTTTCTTTGATGCCGGGTCTCCATCTGCCATGATGTTGGTAGCTATTTTCTTTGGGACTGCACTAGTAATGATTATTTATGGTGGGGCGGAGTTGTTTACTAGTAACACAATGACAATGACCATCGGAACGTTAAAAAAGGAAACTACCTGGTATGAGACGTTCCAAGTCTGGGTGGCCTGTTACTTTGGAAATTTAGCAGGTGCATTGTTTTTTTCTCTTCTGATCATGCTATCAGGTTTATTTTTATCACCAGACAAATCGCAGCTTTTGATGGACGTTGCAAGTTATAAGATGCACGGACATACATTGGAAATCTTTTTTCGTGCGATTCTTTGTAATTGGCTCGTATGTTTGGCCATTTGGTTACCAATGCATGTAAAAGGTGACGTAGCAAAAGTCCTTTTAACCCTCTTACTTGTATTTGGTTTTGTTATCTCAGGCTATGAACACAGCATTGCAAATATGGCACTATTTGGTATTGCACTAATGGTTCCACATCCAGAAACGATTACAATAGGGTCAGCTATCCATAACATCATACCTGTAACCATTGGAAATTTAATTGGCGGAAGTATTTTTGTCGGAGCTTTCTATGTGTACCTAAATAAAAAGCCTGTTGTTAAAGATAAGAAAGTACTAGAAAATGAAGTTTCTTTTTCCGTTTCAGAGAAGAGAGTAGCGAAAATGTAAGAATTTAATGGTATGCAATCACTCCTTGATATAGTTCAAGGAGTTTTTTTGATGGAGAAGCCCTGTGCGTTTGTACGTACGTCACTCCCAGTGGTCACATATGATAAATGTGTACAAACCATCGGAGGTGAGAAAGTGTCAAATAGAAACTACTATGAAATGTGCCGTGGCGGTGTTGGAAGACCAGTAAGAATAACAACAAGAGATGGTAGAACTCATACTGGAATGATCCATCGTGTTACTAATTCAAGAGTATATCTACAACCATTTGGACAAGGAAATAGAGGGAATTACGGAGGATTTGCTTATCCATGGGGAAGAAGAGGTTATGGATATGGCTACGGTGGTTTTGCTGCAGGCATTGCTATTGGAGCAATCATTGGACTTGCATTCCTGCCATTCTTTTTCTGGTAAGTTTGTTAATTAGTGAAAACGCCCATACAGGACAACTTTGCCACACATATACTGCCGATAGATGTCATGGGAGGTGGAAGTAATGAGCGCAGAAGCTGGATTCGGCTACGGCGGTGGATTTGCTTTGATCGTCGTTTTATTCATCCTATTGATTATTGTAGGAGCAGCATATGTAGGATGGGGATATTAATAAGTAATTTATAATAAAAGGGGTTGAAAGGTATGGGCTATAACTACGGATATGGTTATGGTGGATGTGGCTATGGATACGGAGGATTCGTGTTAATCGTCGTATTATTTATCTTATTAATCATTGTAGGCGCCTCTTGGTTATAAGAACAAATAAACAACCTGCTCTAATGGGCAGGTTGTTTGTTTTTGGATACACAGGAAAAAATACTTTTAAAATATAATAAATTGTACATACTAAATAAAAAGAACGAAAGAATCTCTAGAATGGGGGCAATTGCTATGTTCTTTAACAGAAAAGCTCAAGAAGAAAAACCAGAAGATATTTTAATGGATATTGAAGTGTATACATGTGCTGATAACGATTGTATTGGTTGGATGAGAAAAGAATTTGCAAGCTCCGATTTAAAATGTCCACTGTGCGGACACGACACAACAATGGAAGTTAGAGAGCTGCCCAAAATCAATTAGGGTTTAGAAGCAAGGCGTAGCCTTGCTTCTTTAGTGTGTATCCGAATTAAAGTAGTGGTCATTAAATGCTTGTTCAGCAGCAGCTTCAGAAGCAAAAAGGGCATCGTCATCTTCAATTACATGAAAGGTCTCATTTAAAAATAAGGCGACTGCATCGGGATTATGAGGATGTTGTACGATTTCAGCGGCTCGTATATTAGATACAGTCGGAGTATGTGGGTTATTGTAAATCACAAACACCTCATCACCTACTTTGACCTCTTTTGGATTGATCATCTCCATCTCATGATCACCTCCTTTTAGTTGATGAGCATATATATATCGTTCTCATCAAGTTCAAGTGTTATTCTTTCAGAAAGACATGAAAACGTTCACATAACTATCACAGTTATGGGGAGTATTCCGTTTTTTAGGTGATATAATAAGAGTGTAAAGAAAAACAAGTCAAAAAAAGAAAGGAGTTAACATTTTAGGAGACTCAACCATATAGTGTTCGTTCCGTAAGTAAGTGTATCGAGAACGAGTAAACTATAAAGTCCACACATAATCCATGAAGCGGTGAAAAGAAAGGTAAAGTGTAAAATCCCTACTTTTTAATCACTACTTATTCAGTAAAAAGCTACTTAATAAGTAGCAAAGACCTGAAGCTGAAATTCTCATTTTAAGTATTGTAGCTATATAGTGTTATGAAAAAAATAGTTACGAGAAAATAATAAATGGGAAAGAAGCCAACGCCTTGGGTTAAAAAGTAGACCAAAAACGGAAAATTTGGTTATGGAAATTACAACTTCCTTTATAGAATTCTAATAAAGCTTCAATTATGTGTATGTGAGTTAAAAAATTAAAACTTAATAAGGCTGTTTGTTATACGGAAGGAATACCTTCTCACTTCGCTAAGTAAGTGAGACCATCCAACGTAATCCTAAAACGGAACAAACACACATCAGCCAAGTTTTAAAAAAGCTTAACCTTGTTATTTGAAGTAGGAAAATAACTAAACCGGAAGCAAAGCTGGTGAAAAATGGTTGGGTCCCCTAAGATGTTGACTTTCTCTCTAGTTTAGCTAGAGAGTTTTTATTTACTCTAAAAAACACAGACTACGTAAAAGTAATCTGTGCCATTTTTATTATTGATAGCTTGCTTCTAGTTCATCAATTAATGTACCTACGTAGCTTACGGCTTTCTCAATAGGAGCTGGTGTGGACATGTCAATTCCAGCATGTTTTAGCAGCTCTAATGGACGCAGAGTCCCCCCAGCTTTTAACACTTCTAGCCAACGCTCAACAGCCGCTTGACCTTCTTCCTTTATTAACTGAGCCATAGCAGTTGAAGCAGTTAAGCCAGCGGAATACGTATATGGATATAGTCCCATATAGTAATGAGGCTGTCTCATCCATGTAAGACTTGCACCTTCATCGATTTCCACTGTATCTCCCCAGAAGTCAGTTAGCACATTTGCTTTTTGTTCGCAAAGTGTTTTTGCTGTTAATGGCACACCTTCCTCAGCAAAATGATAAACTCTTCTTTGGAATTCTCCCTCTAGAAGATGTGTAACAAAGTTATGATAATACGTTCCTAACAATTGTAATACAACCCAGCGCTTCATTTGAACATCATTCGTTTGAGAGAGCAAGTAGTCACCCAAAAGCATTTCATTCATTGTTGAGGGGGCTTCAATAAAATACATGGAAGGGCGAGTATTCATGATTCGTTGATTTTTGTTTGCTAAATAAAAATGTCCTGCGTGTCCAAGCTCATGGGCAAGTACAAAAGCACCTCTCATGGTGTCTGTCCAAGTTATTAGAATATACGGGTGGGAGCCGTAAGGGCTAGAACAGAACGCTCCGGTTGATTTCCCAACATTATCAGCTAAGTCAACCCATCTTTCCGTTAATCCTTTCTTCATGATGCTACTATACTCAGGCCCCATTACTTTTAATGCCTCTAAAATCACTTGGCTTGCTTCCTCATAGGTCGTAGATGGATTAAAAGATGGATCTAAAGGTGCCTTTAAATCACAGAATCTCATCGTTTCAAGACCAAGAACACGCTTCTTTAACTGAGCAAACCTTCTCATATGCGGAGCAAGCTCCCTTTGAATAACATCTAATTGATTCTCGTAGGTAACTTTCTCAACTTTTTGTAGATGTAAAAGCATATCTGTTACAGAGTCATAACCTCGTAATATAGACAAAGCGACTTGTTTTTTTACTTCTGTTGCATACACAGTAGCGTACGTATTTTTGTACTTGCTTAATGTAGAAACAAATGATTCATAGGCATTTCTTCTCACTACTGGATCTGGTGAAAATTCATATCGGTCTTCGAATAAAGCGAAGCTATTTGGTAACTCGTTTCCTTCGTCGTCTAAAAACGAAGAAAAAGTCATATCGGCAGATTTACTTGTTTGATAAATTTGGTAAGGTGCTCCATGAACTTCCCCTAGAGCAGCAAGTACTTCTTCAGTTTCAGGGGATAAACGGTATTTTTTTGTCTCTAGTAAATCAGCTAGCATATTCTGAAAAGGAAGGAGATTCGGTTGTTCTTGTACGAATTGTGAAAGGGTCACTTCGTCAAGTTTTAGTAACTCTGAATCAATAAAAGATAATGATGAGTTTATTTTTGATAGTAGCGATGAAAGCTTTCCAACATTTTCCTGATTGATTGGATTTGTTCCATCTTCTGATTGCTTTAAAGAAGCAAAAGTAGAAATTTTTATTAACTTATGGGTTAACTTTTCACGTTGTTCTAAACACTCGAGTAGAGTAGCGGAGTTTTCGGTTACTTTTCCTTTAAAAGCATCAAATAGAATTAGATCGTTTTCCACCAATTTGAGATTGTCTTGCCAAGTCTCTTCAGAGTCAAACAAATCACTTAAGTCCCATGTTAAATGCTCGGGTACCTCTTCACGTAAATACCTTTTTTCAGATGTTTTCTTCATTTTCTTTCCTCCCCAACTATGTATTTCGTATTCCTAAGTATATACAGTGTAAGTATACATGATTTGGAATGATTTTTCTAAATATTTTAACAAATCAACACAAAAAAACGGTGAGATTATCTAACCTCACCGTGCTCAGTTACCTGTTACTCTTCCATTTTCTTTGAAAGGCATCTGTCACATTCCAAGATGTACGATTCAGCCTGTTCATGTACATGTTGACCACACTCGGGACAAACCTTTTTCGGTAATGTACGGAAAAACTCAACTGGACTCATTAACATTTTTACTCCTCCTTATATAATACAGATAATTTTAATTTCTTTTGTTATAGTACAGTATACACGAGGATATTCAAAATGTGTAGACCCTTTTCATAAAAAATTCAAAATATTTTATAAATAAGCGAAATGTACTAAGATATCATTTTCGGTGGGAAAACAAAAGAAAATAATTGTGACAAAAAACAAAACTTTTTCTTTTATAAACGGTATCTATCCATTAAAATCAAGTAGATATAAACTGTTTCTGAAAAGGAGGCATCTCTTTTTATGCAAGAAATTATTGGATCGTACAATCCTATTTTAATTTTTTCTGCATTTATTTTAACGATAATGGCTTCCTATACTTCAATGAACCTTGTTGCAATGCTTCATTCCTCCGAAAGAAATAGGAGGTTTTTATTAATTGCCGGTACCTTATCGATGGGTGTTGGTATTTGGTTAATGAATTTTATCGGAATGCTTACTATAGATGGAGCGGCTTCCTTTCATTATCGTATTCCACTCATTTTGTTATCACTGATAATTGGTATTAGCTTTGTAGGGCTTGCATTTTATACTGTTACAATACATCACTTCCATAGAACTAGTCTGTTATTAGGAAGTATTTTTATGACTTGTGCAGTTTTGTTCGTTCATATGGTTGGGATGTTAGGACTGGAAATCACATTTTCTTATGATCCCCTTATCCTTATCGTTGCTCTTGTTTTGATGTGTGCATCTTTTTGGTTCGTATTTTGGATGTTGTTTTTTGCTAAAAACTTTTCAGTTAGTCATCGCATTTGGATGAAGCCTTTAGCAGCTTTAGTATTAACAATAGCTATTGTGGAAGGGCATTTTTTACTTGTAAAATCAGCTGCAATTATTAGGTTTAAAAATACGGATCAATTAGGGAATATGTACGATGAACGGTTATTTATTTATTTTGTTCTTTTCTTATCGATAGTCATTTTAATAGGGTTAATTTCGTCTTCAGCATTTATCAGTAGAAAGTTGGCTATTACTGACACAAATCTTAAAGATATCACAGCTGCATTAGACGAATCCTCCATTGTTGCTATTACAGATCCAAAAGGGAAAATTACCTTTGTTAACGACAAATTTGTTGAAATCTCTAAGTATCAAAGAGAAGAGCTTCTCGGTATGGATCATCGGATATTAAATTCGGGGTGCCATCCACGTAGTTATTTCCAACAACTTTGGAAAGAGATTAGCTCAGGAAGAGTTTGGAAAGGGGAAATTCGAAATAAAGCGAAGGATGGAAGCTTCTATTGGGTCGATACGACCATTGTTCCGTTTCTGGGAAAAAACGGCAAACCGTATCAATATGTCGCGATTCGTCATGATATCACCAATAGAAAATTAGCAGAAGAGAAATTAAAAGATTCGTTAAAAGAAGTCAACGACATAAATTTTGCTTTAGATCAATCCTCCATTGTTGCTTTTACAGATGAAAAGGGAAAAATTACAAAAGTGAATGATAAGTTTTGTGAGATTTCTAAATACTCACGTGAAGAGCTTATTGGGGAAGATCACCACATCTTAAACTCGGGGTTCCATTCCAAAGCTTTCTTTAAGGAGTTGTGGAGTACAATAGGGAACGGACATGTTTGGAAAGGTGAAATAAGAAACAAAGCAAAGGACGGAACTTACTATTGGGTCGATACAACCATCATCCCGTTCATGAATGAAAAAGGGAAACCGTATCAATATCTTGCTATAAGAAATGATATTACTGAAAGAAAGAAAACAGAAGAAACACTTCATCGTCAGGATAAGCTTGCTGCTGTTGGTCAGTTAGCTGCCGGGGTGGCCCATGAAATAAGAAACCCTCTAACTTCTATGAAGGGATATGGAGAGTTTCTATTAGAGGATGAAACCGATCCACAAAGAAGAGAATTTATTGAGATTATTCTTGATGAGATTGGTCGTGTAAATACGATTGTTGAAGATTTTATGGTTCTTGCCAAGCCTAAGGCAGTAGAACTTGAAGAAAAAAATATCGTCACGATTATAAAAAATGTACTTTCACTATTAGAATTCGAAGCACGAAAAAAGCATGTGAAAATGAGCTTTGAAGCAAATGAGGAAATCATTCAAATCGAGTGTGATGAAGATAGACTAAAACAGGTGTTTCTGAACTTTGTAAAGAACGGTATTGAAGCTATGCCGAATGGTGGGGAATTAACCGTTAAAGTAAGTGTCGAGGATAACCAAGTACAAATCTCAATCCAAGATACGGGGGTTGGGATACCAGAGGATAAGCTCAAAAAGATTGGTGAACCGTTCTATACAACCAAAAAGGAAGGAAACGGTCTAGGATTAATGGTTAGCTTTAAAATCATTGAGAGCCACCAAGGAAAAGTATATATAGAAAGTGAAATAAACAAAGGCACCACCTTTAATATCATATTACCTGCAAAAACGGCTTAAGCTTAAACCCCAGTCATTATAAAACTGGGGTTTTTCTTTATTATTTTTGCTCGTTTTTTTCTTTTTGTACAAAAAATCGATGAACAGGTTTAGCAACTTTGCTAAAGTTCGTCTCTATTTTTTCCGCCAAGTGTGATGCTCTCTCATAAATGGCAGTCTTTAAATGATCGAGTTGTCTTTGAATTTTTTCCGAAATGGCCTCTTGATGGTCTAGCCTTTCCATCACTGTTTGATGAAATACCTCTTGTAATCCCATTTTCTCTGAAATCTCTTCGTACATATTTTCATGTACATGTAGTTGTTTTGTTAACTCAACTGTTTGTTGTTCGTGTGAAGACAGTGTTGAACTAAGCTCGAGTAAACGCTGATCTTGTAAAGATAATTGATCCACCATTGCTTCATGCATAAGCCCTTCTTTTGTAATTTCATTAAGGACAAGTTCATTTTCTTTTTCAAGCTTATCCAGTCTCTCAAGAATTTTTTGATTGGTTTTACTTTGTTCAATCATTATTGATGCAATTTGCCGTAAAGATTGTTCTGATCGGCTGATTTCTTGTAGTAACTCATTAAATTTTATCTGCTGAGAGGAAGTGGTTTCACTAAGCGTGCTATGAAATGATTCAATGGATTGTGATAAAGTAGAGTTAGTCATTTTTTGGTTTTGCAGTACTTCTTGAAAATAGGAATACCGGAATATGGTCTGATTGGAGTTTGGTTCTCCTTGATTGGAAAGTATTAACGGATTTTGATTATTTAACGGCATCAAATCTCTCCTTTATGGAATTAAAAGTAAATAGGTGGAACCCTTGCTTTATGTTATGATAAGTAGCGATTATTTGTTTATAGGCGTTCTGCGAAACTGTGAAGTTAAAATGTCTTTAAAATGAGGGGGCATTTTTTATGGAGTTATTTTCTTTAGATTCTTCTGTTGAAACGAATGATATTAAGTTAGCGGTTAATTCGGAGATATTAATGTTTTGGATTCATTTTTCATCTTTTCACTTGCATTGGCGTGGTTATGAAGTGGAAGAAAACGAGGATATTGATGATGTAGAGAGGGAACATCTTCATCATGAGTTACAGTTCTTTGATTTTCTATACCACAAGTTTTTAATGTATGTTCCAGAAGCTGACGGAGGAGGAGAGCATTTGACTACAATTTCCCTTCCATTAGAGATGGTTGAAAAAATCTTTTATGAACTAGATGATTTTATTCAGTATTGTCAGGTTCATGGAGAGAACGAATTATTAACGATAACTAAGAATTATAAGTCCACCTTTGCCACTTTATTTCAGGACATTAACCCAAATACATTTCATTAAACTTAGTCATTACCAGAACTTTTTTAAGATCTGGTTTTTTTTATACAAAAATAGTGGGACAAGTTTTATAATTTAGAAATACGAAATAAAAGGAAGTGGAAACATAGTGATTGATTTACGAAGTGACACAGTGACAAAACCGACAAAAGAAATGAGAGAGGCCGCTTTTAATACAGAGGTTGGTGACGATGTATATGGAGAGGATCCTGCTGTAAATAAATTAGAAGAGGAAGCTGCTGCCATTCTTGGTAAGGAAGCGGCACTATTCGTAACAAGTGGGACACAAGGTAACCAAATTGCTGTTCTAACCCATTGCCGTCCGGGACAAGAGCTTTTACTTGAAGCAGAATCACATATTTTTTATTATGAGTCAGGTGCGGTGTCCGCGTTAGCTGGAGTGCAAACGAGAACGATACAAGGTTCTAGAGGAGCGATGGATCCACAATTAGTACGTTCGGCTATTCGTCCCGAGGACATTCATTTTCCAGATACGGGCTTAATTTGCTTGGAAAATACACATAATCGTGCAGGTGGTGCGGTCGTTCCTGTCGAAAACATGAAACAGATCTATGAAATAGGAGCAGAAAATCATATACCTGTTCACGTGGATGGAGCTAGATTGTTTAATGCAGCCGCAGCTTTAGGTGTTTCTGTAACAGATTTTACGCAGTACTGTGATACTGTTCAAGTATGTTTATCAAAAGGGCTTGGTGCACCTGTTGGTTCCATCTTGGCTGGAGATAAAGAATTTATTGTCAAAGCAAGAAAGTGGAGAAAAAGATTAGGTGGAGGATTACGTCAGGCTGGGTTGATTGCGGCACCAGCGTATGTAGCTTTAACAACTATGAGAGAAAGGTTAATTGAAGACCATCATTTAGCTAGGAGCTTTTCTGATGCCCTTAAAAATATAAAGGGGATACAAGTGGTCAATGAAGTAGAAACAAATATTGTGGTTGTTGATGTAGCAAATATACAAATGAGTTCTCAAGCATTTGTAAATGAATTAGAAAAACAGGGAGTGCTAGCTGTCACCTTTGGACCAACCGCTGTAAGGTTTACCACACATCATCAAGTGAACAAACAGGATATCGAACGTACCATTGATCTGGTTGCAAAGATATCAGCTGTACCATCAAAATAAAAGTCACCTGAGATAGCCTTCAATAAGGTTATCTTTTTTTTTTGTCATTTTTCCTTGTTTATGCCATTTTTATTCTCGATTTTTCCCATCTATGTTTTGTCTCGAAAGAAGAAACACTACATATGTAACACTTAATTACTAAAAGGAGGGGTTTACATTGAACAAGCGTCTACTTTCTGTAGGTTTTTCTTTAATGTTGCTTACTGCTTGTAACAACAATGCAGCCGAAGATAATAATAATAATAACCGCACGACCGGTACTTCGGATGTAGGATTTACAAGTGACCAAGCATCAAGATATACAACCAACAGAACACAACGAGTGAATAATACCGATATGAATCCTCTTGTTCGTTTAGGACGAGGAGATCATCAATATCATATGGACTCCGATTACCGAGGCGGAAGAGAGATTGGCCGTACAGATGTGGGAACCAATCCGTCCCCAACCGATGATTATCGATATGTGAAAAAAGGTCGAGGAGAGGATCGAGGCTTCGGAGCCACTGGGATGAACGGGTCGCCAAACGAACAAGGCAAATCCAAAGCACTAGCGCATAACGGTGATATATT
The DNA here is from genome assembly GCF_050971805.1 of Robertmurraya mesotrionivorans. NCBI lineage: Bacteria > Bacillati > Bacillota > Bacilli > Caryophanales > Bacillaceae > Robertmurraya > Robertmurraya mesotrionivorans. The sequence continues at coordinate 143,060 of NZ_JBPCCH010000005.1, forward strand.
AAAAATTAAAACAGGCGTTATCACAATTGACCCAAATGCTTATAGTACAGGTACACCAAGTGGTAAATATCCACATAGCCAGATTATTAAGCAAGGTCAATGGAAGATTGTTACTGGCCAAGCTGGACAGCAACAACCAACACAACAACAGCCGAATGCAACACAGCCACAACAAGCACCAACACAAAATCAAAACCAAGCAGCTCCTGCTGCCCCAGCTCCAGCACCAAAAACTACACCTGCTGCTGGATCCATTAGCTCTATTGAATCGCGAGTAATTGAGTTAACGAATGCGGAACGTAAAAAAGCTGGTTTACCTGCGCTTCAAGCTGATACTAAACTTAGTAACGTAGCTCGTGAGAAATCACGCGACATGCAACAAAAAGGATATTTCTCGCATACCAGTCCAACTTACGGCTCTCCATTTGATATGATGCGTGATTTCGGGATTACGTATCAAAGTGCTGGAGAGAACATTGCAAAAGGACAGAGAACTCCTGAGGAAGTTGTTCAGGCATGGATGAATAGTGAAGGACACCGAAAAAACATTTTAAGTGGTAACTATTCACATATTGGTGTTGGTTATGTGGAAGCTGGAAACCATTGGACACAAATGTTTATTAAGAAGTAGTGAGAAAGCTCCCTTCATGGGAGCTTTTTTTAGATAAAAAAACAAAATGGAATAATTACGGTAATAATGCAAAAGTTAGAAATGGAGCTTTTTTGAATGAGGTGGCTAGTTTGTTCAAATCTTCAACTGTTTTTGAGCGAAGAATGTTCGTGTTCGCATCAGTAGTTATAGCTGTGTACTTAATGCCTTTATTTGTACTAGGAGAAAATGCGCATATACGAGTTCATGATAATTTGGATTCAAATCTTGCTTGGTATAAAGTTCTTTCCCGTAGTGGGGAACTATTTGGAGGTATTGATGCTGTAATCCCACAAGTGATAAATGGTCTGCCTAGGAATGCATTTGGGACCGAATTTAGTGGAATCGTTTGGCTTCATCATTTCCTTCCAACGATGACGGCGTATGCCATTAGCCAGGCGATCACTCGTTTTTTTGCTTTTCTTGGTATGTACTTATTGCTTCGAGATTACTATGTGCCAAATAGTCCTGATACGGTGATTCGTATAGGTGTCGCATTAGCGTTTGCGTTAACTCCCTTTTGGCCATCAGGGATGTTAAGTACACTTGGTATGCCTTTGGCCTTATGGGCATTCCTTAATGTTCGTAGTGGAAAGAAAACTTGGAATAACGTAATCATTTTTACCTTTTTACCTTTCTATTCTAGTTTTGTACTAGGTTTCTTCTTCTTTTTGGTAGCGATGGGTATCTTTTGGTTCTACGAGCTTTTAATGAGAAAAAAGCTTCAAATTCAATTTTTTCTTTCTATCGTGTATATGACATTGGTTTTTTTACTCGTAGAATATCGTCTGGTTAGCTCCTTCCTCGTTGCTGGTGAACCAAACAGTCGAGATGAATATATTCATGCCACGTTACCATTACGGCGCGTGATTCGCTTAACCTTTAAGAATTTCATCCTAGGACATACACATGTGATGAGCGTTCATGGTTTAATCATCCTTCCAATTCTCTTAATAGCCCTTTTTCTGGTACTAAAAAACAAGAGTTGGAAAGTGCATAAAGTGTATCTTACCTTATTCGTATTAAACTTTTTCTTATCCCTTTGGTATGCTTTTTGGTTTTATGAAGGGTGGGCTCCAATCGTAGAAAGATTTCATTTTTTGAATACGTTTAATTTCGCAAGATTTCACTTTCTTAGACCGCTTATTATTTATATCAATTTCGCACAAGCCTTGTTCATTATTAAGTCATACATTCAAAAAAACGGATATATTCGCTACATCCTTGTTGCGCAGATCATGCTGTTATTTGCCTTTAATGAAGAAATCATTAATCATCGAAAGCCAACCGTAAAACAATTTTACGCAACAGAACAATTTACCAACATAAAAGCGTTTATAGGAAGACCAGTAAACGACTATCGTGTGGTAAGTATCGGTATTCACCCAGCAATCGCACAGTATAACGGTTTCTACACTCTTGATACGTATAACAACTTCTATCCTTTAACTTATAAGCATCAATTTCGAACCATTATTGAAAAGGAATTAAGTAAGAATAAAAAAATCAAAAGGTATTTTGATGAATGGGGGGGAAGATGCTATATTTTTACAGCCCAAATTGGAAAGCATTATATGGTCAAAAAGAATTCTTCTAAAACTCTAAAAAATTTGCAGCTGCAGCCATCCCAATTAAAGGAATTAGGTGGGGAGTATGTATTTTCAGCAATGCCTATTAAGAATGCGGATGAAAACAAATTGCAGCTTGAAAAAATATTTCAATCGGAAAGCTCTGCTTGGACCATTTACTTATACAAATTATATTAAACAGCTAGGAGGAGCAATACTTTGAATCCAACAAACGTAACGATTGTTGTACCTTGTTACAATGAAGAAGAAATATTACAGAAAACCTTTTCTGAGTTATCCAACTTGTTGACTAGTATGGTAGATGATGGGCTAGTTTCTCCTAAGAGTAAGATACTGTTTGTAGATGACGGTAGTATAGACCAAACATGGAAACTAATTTATAAAGAAACGTTAAAAAACGGAATGATTAAAGGAGTCAAACTGTCTAGAAATGTGGGCCATCAAAATGCCTTATTAGCAGGAATTCACATAGCAACAGAGTCATCGGACGCTATTATTACGATTGATGCGGATTTACAGGACGATATTTATGTTATGCGGGAGTTTATTGAGCAATATCAGATGGGATATGAAGTTATCTACGGTGTAAGGGAGAAGCGTGATTCAGATACATTCTTTAAAAGATTTACTGCTGAATCATTCTATAAGTTAATGAACAAAATGGGAGTAGAGCTTATTTATAATCATGCTGACTATCGTTTATTGAGTAAGCGTGCAGCAGAGTACCTACAAGGATTTGAAGAAGTGAATATGTTTTTAAGAGGGATTATTCCTCTTCTTGGTTTTCAATCTACAAAGGTTTTCTATGAAAGAAAAGAACGAACAGCAGGTGAGAGTAAATATCCTTTACGTAAAATGCTATCGTTTGCATTTAATGGAATTACTTCCTTTTCAGTTACTCCGATTCGGTTAGTCCTCGTTGGAGGTTTAGTATCTTTTTTTATCAGTCTTTTCTTTGCGCTTTATTTTCTAAGTTTAAAGTTTTTTGGAAATACAGAGCTCGGCTGGACTTCCCTTATCACATCTATCTGGCTGATTGGTGGTCTTCAATTAATCGCAATTGGTTTAATTGGGGAATATATCGGAAAAATATACAAAGAGTCCAAACGCCGTCCAAAATACATCGTTGATATTGACATGTTCAAGCTGCCACTCGGACGAAACTTTGCGCTTGAAGAGGGTCAAGAGTTGTTCAAGGATGACCATATGCCAATCCAAAGCCTATCTGAATATAACAATTAAACCTGTTTTTTTATACCAATTAAAGCTATAATATGAGCGCGGAACGAAACTCAGTGTGTACGCTCTGAGTTTTTACTATTAATAAAAGGGAAGACAATGATGGCAACTTATTTACAACTTTGGCAAAAGGCACTGCAAATAGAGATTTCATATTTGAAGAAGTACGGTAGCACAAGGTATCGCCTTACTCATGGCTACGCGATTAACGAGAGGGCACCTTTTATTTATTATTTTAATACGGCATCAACAACGACGAGTATTCCAATTGGATCTAAAGTAACATTATGGTGGGGAGAGCGAAAAATAGCAGGTCGAGTTTTATCATCAGAAGGAAAAAGTATGATGGTAGAACTCGAACAATATATTGGAGCTGTCTTAAGTGAACTCATGCTCCAATATGATCCATGGGAACTTTTAGACGAATTAATTAATCGACTTCAAGACATTCGTTCAAGCAAGAAGAAAAGGACCAGGATTCAAAAAATGTTGGAGCCAACCATGGTGCCGCTCCATCCAATAGAAAAAATAAAAACCAATGTACATGAGCTTGTGCTCAGGTCAAAATACAATCCAATTACCTTTGTTTGGGGCCCACCTGGAACTGGAAAAACATACACACTAGCTAGGGTCATTGCAAATAAATATTTAAAAGCGAAAAAGGTTCTTGTTTTGTCTCAAAGTAACCAAGCTGTTGATGTGTTAATGTTAGAGATAATGCGTTTTGTTGACAAACAAAATAAGCTACAGGTTGGAGAACTTCTTCGATATGGATCACAAGTAAGTGAAATATTACAGGACACTCCTTTAACTATTGATTATTTATTAAAAAAAAATCACCCTGAACTTTCAAAGCAAAGAGAAGAAATGAGAAATGAGAGGCATCTACTAAAAAAAGATTTAGTAGGTTCTTTCTCCACTAGAGACTCTGAAACACTTTTAGAAGTAGAAAAAAAGCTAGCTCAGGTACTAGATAAAATTCGTGCGAAAGAAATGACGTTTGTAAAAGATGCAGAGGTAATCGGAACTACACTCGCAAAAGCTGCCACAGATCCCTCTATTTATGAAAAGGAATATGATCTCGTTATTATTGACGAGGTAAGTATGGCATATATTCCGCAAGTTGCATTCGCAGTTTCTCTTGGAAAAAAGAGCATTGTATGTGGTGATTTTAAACAGCTTCCACCCATTGCACATGCCAATCACCCTCTAGTAAATGAATGGTTAAAAGAGGATGTGTTTCATAAGTCTGGAGTTGTAGAGGGGTTGAAAGAGGGGATGCTGCATCCTCATTTATTTTTGCTGTCTGAACAAAGGAGAATGCATCCTGACATCTCCGCATTCACAAACCAATTTGTATATTTTGGTATGGTAAAAGATTACAAAAGTATGTACACCGTAAGAGAGCCGATCGCAAATAGAGCTCCATTTCCAAAGATGGCGTCGATCTTATTAGATACGAGCCATATGGGGGAGTATTGTATGCGTTCCACGTCAGGATCACGATTTAATTTGTTGCAGGTTTTGCTCTCATTTCAGGTCATTCATGAATTATATGTGGGCGGTTCTAAAAATATAGGGTATACGACTCCGTACCGTGCCCAAGCAGGACTGATGGATACACTGTTACAAGATTTATACAATCAACAGCTTCAGAATGGGGAGATTCTATCTGCAACGGTACACAAATTTCAAGGAAGTGAAAGGGAAGTAATGGTTTTTGATACGGTTGATTCGTTTCCTGAGAGTAGACCGAGCATGTTATTGACCGGGAAAGAGAGTGAGAGGTTAATTAATGTGGCAGTGACAAGGACAAAGGGGAAATTTGTTCATCTTGCTAACCGAAATTACATAAAACAGAAGGTATACCGAGATAAAACGATTCGAAAGTTAGTAGAATTTCAGGAAAGTACGAATCAGCTTATCACTCCTGGGCAAATAGGTACCTGGATTAAAAATCAACATGAAGACGTAACCTGGATGCATGCGAAAAAGCTTGAGATATTGATGAGCGATGTAAGGTCAGCCAAATCTGAAATTCTCGTTTCTCTCCCAGAAGGAAAAGAATTATCAAATGAGTGGAACCGGCTTCTACAAGGCTCTTCCGTTAAGCTAATATTTAGACAAGAAGAGAAACAACCACCGTTTCCTTTTGTCATGGTTGATAACAAAATATTCTGGCTTGGAGTCCCTTATGAGGCTGCCAATGACACTTTGCCACCATATATATCTGTCCGAGTCCATTCAGAGAGGCTTTGCACATATTTTTTATCACAGTTATAGAAATAAAAAAGAAAAGACCCCCGTAGGAGTCTTTTCTGCGTATTGCGGCGACGAGACTACACGCCACATTCGTGTATTCCAATAAAGGAGCGTCTCTCGACTTATGCAATTCAGCTCATCGCTTCATAACTATAGCACGTCCTAACATTTTGTACAAGAAAAAAATTAATTTATTTGCAATCAGAAACAAAATAGTGCACTATAAAATAAATACCTTTAAATTGAGATATTTTAATTAAAGATAAGGAAGTGCTAATAATGGAGCAGTTATTACCTTTAAAAGGACAACACCATGTATCTGCCATAACAGCTAATGCAAAGGGAAATTATGAATTTTATACAAAAACTCTCGGTTTACGACTTGTGAAGAAAACCGTAAACCAAGATGATACGTCTGTCTATCATTTATTTTATGCAGATGAACGAGGGAATCCAGGCACCGATCTGACGTTTTTTGAAATACCTAATGCAGGCCAAACTAGATACGGTACAAATAGTATTTCAACCACTTCTCTACGTGTTCCATCAGATTCTGCGATTCACTATTGGAAGGAAAGATTTGATGCCTTAGGTGTAGAATACGAGGAACAAAAGGTATACGAAAGATTATCTCTTGCATTTAAGGATTTTGAAGGACAAAGATTGATGCTTGTATCAGACGAGAATAATCATGGCGTTGAAGGGGGAAGGCCTTGGGAGAAAAGTCCAGTTCCCGTTGAACACGCGATTATAGGATTGGGTCCTGTGATGTTGACGGTAGCAAAGCTTGAATCTACTTCTATGATTTTAACTCGGGTTTTAGGATTCAGAGAAGTAGGAACCTATATGATACAAGAAAAGAAAGTGACAGTATTTGAAACCGGGTTAGGAGGGACCGGAGCAGAAATACATGTCCTTGAAGAGTCAGATCTTCCTGTGGAAAGACCTGGACGTGGAAGTGTTCACCACGTAGCTTTTCGAGTGGAAAATGAAGAACAATTGAGAAAATGGGTTCAGTATTTAAAAGAGTTGCGAATCCCTAGCTCTGGATTTGTAGAAAGATATTACTTTAAGTCTTTATATTTTCGAGAGGCTAATGGAATCCTATTCGAATTAGCGACGGATGGTCCAGGGTTTGAGGGGGATGAATCGTTTGAGAATCTTGGAGAAAGTCTTGCTCTTCCTCCATATTTTGAAGCGCAAAGAAGCAGTATAGAAGCGAAATTAAAGCCGTTAGATACAAAAGAATAAAAACGTTAAAAGATGTCCGTGAAAAACGAGCATCTTTTTTTGATAGACATTGTTGTTTATATTGATATAATTATGTTAGCAGATGCTAGCAAATTGATAAAAAAGAACTAGGAGGATGGTTGCGGGGATGGGAGAAGAGAAAAGAGTCCAACTAAATGTACGAGTGACAAAAGAAACGTTAGAAAAACTCGATGAAATTGTTGAGTATTATCAGGAGCATACAAAAATAGGCAGAGTCTATAAAGGTGATGTGCTTACTGATATTATTGATAAATCTTATGAGGTAATGAATAAACAGAAGAAAAATATTAGAAAAATATAAAAAACTTCGAGTCGTGAACTCGAAGTTTTTATATTGAATTTAAAAAATCATATTAAGGACAAAATAGCATAGTGCTGCGATAGTTGCTGAAATTGGTAAGGTAATAACCCAAGTTATTAGCATTCTTTGAGCTGTTCCCCATTTCACACCCTTCAGACGATGAGAAGCACCCACTCCTAAAATGGAAGACGAAATAACATGCGTTGTACTTACTGGTAGGTGAATATACGTTGCACCAAAAATGATCATTGCTCCAGTTAAGTCAGCTGCAACCCCATTAACAGGTCTAATTTTCATGATTTTTCCACCAACTGTTTTGATGATTTTCCAACCACCAACACTTGTTCCTAATCCCATGGCCAACGCACAAGAAAATTGAACCCAGAAAGGAATATCTGTCGAATTAGTAAATCCGTTAGCGATCAATGCCATCGTAATAATCCCCATCGCTTTTTGGGCGTCGTTTGTTCCGTGTGTATAAGCTTGCAAAGCAGCTGTGAATATTTGGAAAGTTCGGAAACTTCTGTTAGTTTTAGCTAAATTATTGTTTTTAAAGATAACTTTAAAAATACTGTAAACGATATATCCTGCGACAAAAGCAAGGATCGGAGAAAAAAGCAAAGCTTGTAAGATTTTTAAGAATCCAGTGTAATTCAACGATGCGAATCCGGCAGCAGCAATGGCTGCGCCCGCAATGGATCCGATAATGGCATGCGACGAACTACTTGGAATACCATAGTACCAAGTTAGTAAGTTCCAAAAAATAGCTGCAATCAAGGCGGCTAAAATAACAAGTGATCCGTTTTGAAGAGTGAAGGGATCGACAATGTCTTTTGTTATTGTTTTTGCAACACCAGTGAATGTCATTGCTCCCAAGAAGTTCATCACTGCAGCAAGGATAATCGCGTGCCTTGGTTTTAACGCTTTTGTAGAAACAGCAGTAGCAATCGCATTTGCTGTATCGTGAAACCCATTAATAAAGTCAAAGGCAAGGGCACCGATCACAATTAAAATCGTTATCACAAATAATGCATCCATGTTAGTACGTCCCCTTATGCATTTTTCATGATGATGGTTTCAAGTGTGTTTGCCACGCCTTGACAGCTATCAGCAATCTCTTCAAGTTCTTCGTAAATTTCTTTGTATTGAATAACACGAATTGGATCTTTTTCAACTGAGAATAAATGCTTGATTGACTGACGAAGGATTCCATCACATTTTGACTCATAGTCTTTAATTTTAATCGCATGTTCACGAATTGATGGAAGCTTTTTTGTTGAAAGCAGTTCAACCGATTGCTGAATTTCAATCGCACAGTTTCTGATAGCTTCAACAAACTTCACCATGAATTCGTCAGCTTGAGTAATATTGTACATTTCAAACATAGCTGCACAATGCTCAATTCCATCGATTACATCATCCATACTCATAGCTAGAAGAAGGATATCTTCACGCTCAATAGGAGTAATAAAAGCGTTATTTAACTCTTTTATTACTTCGTGTACATATGTATCTCCTTTAGTTTCGTAGTCCTTTAATGTCTCGGAGAATATTTTTAGATCGCTCACATTTTTCAATTTGTAATCAGCGAAATAATCTGCACCTTCTTTAAGGTTTAGTGCAATGCTGCTTAACAAAGTGTTAAACTTGTCTTTCTTCTTGAAAACCATCATGTAACCTCCAGTTATATATCACTTCATCCAAACGAGATTAATTTTATACGAAAACTATTAAATAGGAAAGAATTTTGTCGAAAAAATACAGGTTTTTTCACAATTCGTTCAATTTTTAATACAATATCGAGTTTGTTGAACTGAATACTTGATTTTCATACCCTCGTATGTTCTTCATATTAGTTTCTGTAAAAATGCAAAAAAAAACACACTTCTTAGATGCTAAGAACTGTGTTGGGTGGAAGAACGGAAAACACTTTGTAGGATACTCTGTTTTTTCTTTCTTCGAGGCTTTATATTTATGGGTTGTTCGGAAGAGGTAATAAGGGATGAAGGAGGTACTTGCTGTGCTTCTAATAACCGAATTCTTTCTTCAAGTTTTTCAAGGGTAGCTTGCATTTCTTCCATTTCTCTCCGATGTTGGAGTATCTGATATTCCACGACCTGGTCCGCCTTTGACTGTACAATGGACTCTAGACATTTGATCCGATTTAGAAGAACCGTATTTTCATCAACCATGGATGTATGAACTGAGCCTCTTCGTAAATAGTCTTTACCAGTCGCAATTTCATTGTAAACGAGTAAAGCTTCGTTTTGCTGTTCCTTATAAGTCATTAATAGGTCAACGTCTTCTTGCCGGTAGGTGAAATGCCCCATATCATTTTTCTCTAAGTCTAGTTTTAATTGTTTTACCCAACGTTTTACGGTACTTGAAGAAACTCCCAATTGTTTAGCGACCGAACTCGTATTCATAGTCTCAACTCCTTTATAGTAATGTTCTTCTTTAAAAATTAAATTTCCTATCTTGGCGACAAAACTTCTTTTATTTCGCCAAAAGAAGTGCAATTTTTAAAAAAACAAAAAGCAGAAGGTCACGGCCTTCTGCTTCACTTATTTTCGTCTATTTGCATATTCTTCGACCATTTCCTTGGTTACAAGTTTTCGAGGTGGAAGATTTTCAATTTTATTAGAAAGTTTGTTCATTTGAATCGTAATAGAATTAATGTTATCGGTAGTGAAGGGAAGGCCTCTTTCATAAAGAGATAATGCTTCTTCTATGTAGAATTCCCGTTCACGGTCAAGATTTGCGTATTGGGTTAAAATAGCGTTTAGTTTTTTCGCATGATCAGATAATGCTTTATGTACACTCACAAAATTCGCCCCTTTGTTATTAAAAATGGTGTCTGCTAAGCAGACACCAACTCCCTCCGTCCGTACATGGTTAAGTGTCCCGCAACAAGCGAATGTTCGGAGGGAGCAAAATAATCATAGCATCTTTTTTGATAAGACGCAAAGGTCAATAATAGGATAAAAAGCCATATGATTTAAAACAATATCAAATAATGGTATGGTTAATCGACAGAGATGGTTATTTGGAGGGTGAAAAATGTTATTACAAAAAATACATGATGAAAGTATTGTACATACAAAAATGAAGATCCATCAGGATATAGAGTCATTCTTCGAGCAACAGGAAGAGAGGCCAACCTTTGAGGAGTATTTACGGGCAAGGGGTCATTATTTGGATCAAATATGGGTAAATGTTTGGCTTACAAGAGTGTCTAACCAGGTTCCCCGGGTAGATAAAAAAGAATTTTTGCAGGACCGTGGGATTGAAACAGAGGGAATGGCTAGAAAAATGATTGACCACCTGTTTCGAACAGAAGTCAGAGAGTATGAACCGTTTAAAGTAACAGACTGGCTCGAGGAAACATACGCTCAGGAATTCGAAAAATGGAATGATTTATATGACCACACAATGGAGCAAGTTCAAAAAAGAAAAGAAGCGACTCAGAAATTAATAAAAAAGGAGTCTGTCCTAGAAGCGATAAAGGAAAAGGCTTCGGATGTATTCTCAAGCGGCTATCAAAGTCTTTATTTGTATATTAGATATTTAGTTGGTTTACAGATGAAAGCAGATCTTCAATCCAAGCCTAGATATAAAAGGCTTGATACATATGCACTAGAAGAGAAGCTTGAAATAGAAGGCAGCTTTGAGGATCTTCGTGAACAGTCCTTTTCTTTCTTTTTGGATGAGCTAACAGGGGATATTCAGAAAACGAATTATGATGGCAGGTTTTATTATGAATATGAAACCTATGGCGACTTATATAGTTCCTTCGTTTGGAAGAATCTTTTGTCTCTTGCTCCATCAAAAGTGATGACAAATCTTGATGATGGAACGAAAAATGATTACATCCAGCTAACTGGCCAAGCTCTTTCGAAATCAAAGATGAAGGAGCTTGTGGAAGAAGAGCTTGAATCTCTCTTTTCCAAAATGCTTTCTGAATTAGAAGTTGAATATATTGATCACTTGTTACAAGCAGTGGATACACCTTATGATCTTGATTTTCATAGCAAATTATATGAAGAGCAAAAAGCAGAAAGAGTGAAACGGAAAGCCGAGGAGGAGGCTGAACGACAAAGAAAGATCGAAGAAGAAGAGCGGATGATGGACGATATATTTGGCAGGGAATATGGAGTGATCTATGATCCAAATGTTGAATATGTCATCCATGTAGGAGAAACAAATACGGGTAAAACACACCACGCTCTTGAAAGAATGAAAAAAGCAACAAGCGGCCTCTACCTTGGACCACTTAGACTTCTTGCACTTGAGGTATATGATAAATTAAATGCGGAAGGCATACCTTGTTCTTTAAAAACAGGTGAAGAAGAGAAATTGACTCCAGGAGCAAGCCACATTGCTTCAACGGTTGAAATGTTCCATGAAAAAGATCGATACGATTGTATCGTCATTGATGAAGCTCAAATGATTACTGATAAGGATAGAGGGTTTTCATGGTTTAAGGCGATTACGAAGGCAAGAGCTCGGGAAGTTCATATCATAGGCAGCAGAAATTCGAAAAATATGATTTTACAATTACTAGGAGAATCAAAAACGGAAATTCATGAATATAAACGTGACATTCCGCTTGAGGTGGAAGGAAACGAATTTTCCATCAAACATGTGCGAAAGGGAGATGCACTAATTTGCTTCTCTCGTCGAAGGGTGTTAGAAACGGCATCAAGACTTCAAAACGATCGTCATTCGGTCAGTGTAATTTATGGTAGCATGCCCCCTGAGACAAGAAAAAAACAAATTCAACAATTTATTGAAGGAAAGTCGAAGGTCATCGTTTCAACAGATGCAATTGGAATGGGTCTTAATTTACCGATACGTCGAATTGTATTTTTAGAAAATGAGAAATTTGATGGTACAAGAAGAAGGCTTTTAACTTCGCAGGAGATCAAGCAAATTGCCGGGAGGGCAGGCAGAAAAGGGATTTATGATGTTGGAAAAGTGGCATTTACAAAGGATATCCGGCTTATGAGAAGGAAACTAGAACAAGAAGATGAACCAGTTCATACTTTTGCGATTGCACCTACGACCGGTGTGTTAGAAAGGTTTCAAACGTATTATCGTGATCTTGGTACTTTTTTTGAATTATGGGATCGCTTTAAAAATCCAAGGGGTACGGAAAAGGCAAGCTTAGCTGAAGAACGGGAGCTTTACGACATCGTGAAGGGAACTGAAATTGAAGCACGTCTTTCTTTACAGGATTTATATGGATTTTTACATCTTCCGTTTGCCTCAAGGGAGCAAGCCTTAATTCAGCAATGGTATGAAACGATTTTTGCAATCATCAATAACGAAGACCTGCCAGAGCCAAATATAAAAAAGCGAACATTGGAGGACCTCGAGTTATCGTATAAAAAATTAGGATTACATTTATTGTTTTTATATCGGTTAGATCGGAGAACAGAGGCAATTTATTGGGAAAGAGTAAGGGATGAGTTGAGTGACGAGGTCCATGAAAAGCTTCAAACAGATGTTGGTTCATTTGCAAAAAGATGCCGTAGTTGTGGACGTCATTTGCCATGGAATTATGAATTTCCTATTTGTGACCAATGCCATTCAGCACGCTATAAAAGATCATAAAGATTATTTTGTATAACGATTCGCATAGCTGGAGGCAACAAAGGAGTCAGGCTTAATCTTAGGTTCAAAACCCATTGATTCGATTCTTGTGACCATTTCTTCCACGTATTCACGGGTTTTGTTTCGCTGTCCTGAACCAATGTCAATATGTCCTTCCATCGTAAATGAGGCACCATGGTATATATGGGGAAGAACGATATCAATAAGACGATTTTTATGTGCTTCGGTAAATAGGGAGACAATTCTTTCGGTAAGAGTCGTTTCATAGGAAATCCGCTCATGAAGCTGTTTCATTTCTCTAGGTTCTACAACCTTCCGAATACAGGCCCAGGCACCTTTACCGATGTTTTGAATGACAACTCCACTTATAAAAAGGGTACGATTATGATGAACCTGTGAGTCTGTTCCAACCATCAGTCGGTAGTTTCCACTGGGGTGCAGCTGCATAAACGTAATAATTCTTTCGAATATATCTTCAAATGACATGTGATTTTCTTGAAGGTTTTGAAACAGAAATATTTCCTTTTGATTGTGAGACAAACCGCCACCTACTTTCGCATGCTCTTAGAAAAGTATATGGCTTATACTCGAGGAAGTTGTCATCTTTCTTTTTCTATAAATAACCAGAATTCAGTCATTTCCGTTTTTCTACCATAAAAATGGTCAAGGTTCCCAAGGATGGGTCCTTGGCTTTTTTTTGCTAAAATAAGCTATATAAAGTGAATGGGGGACATTATGATCGGTAAAAAAATAGCCGTTGTTACAGGTGCATCAAGTGGTTTTGGCATGCTAACAAGTATTGAGCTAGCTAAACAGAATTATTATGTAGTTGCGACAATGAGAAATGTAGATAAAAAGTTAGCCTTACTAGAGAGGGCAGGAGTAGCAAAGGTTACAAAACTTGTAGAGGTCTTTCCTTTGGATGTAACAAACGACCATTCTTTACTAGTATTTAAAGAGAAACTTAGAGAACTTGGTCGAGTAGATGTGTTAGTCAATAACGCAGGTTATGCTGGCGCTGGATTTTCTGAAGAGATTCCGATCGAAGAGTATCGGCAGCAGTTTGAAACGAATGTATTCGGAGCGATTTCTGTCACACAATTATGCCTTCCTTTTATGCGAGAGCAGAGGAACGGGAAAATTATTAATGTTAGCAGTATTAGTGGAAGAGTTGGTTTTCCGGGGCTATCACCCTATGTAGCGTCCAAGCATGCGTTAGAGGGCTGGAGCGAGAGCTTAAGGTTGGAGGTAGGCCCTTTTGGTATTGATGTGGTGTTAGTGGAACCCGGTTCTTTTCAAACGAGTATTTGGTCGTCTGGAAAGCATATAACAGATAAATCATTGCAGAAGCATTCACCCTACTTTTCTTATATGAAAAAACTTTCGTTACATCTGGAAAAGGGAGAAGCCTCATATGGCGACCCATTAGAGGTATCTAACCTCATTACAGAAATCTGCGAACAATCCTCGACTAAGCTAAGGTACCCAATTGGAAAGGGAGTAAGATTTACTTTGTTCGTAAAGAGCTGTCTTCCATGGAGGTTATGGGAGCGGATGGTAATGAAAAAAATAGAGTAGATTTACATAGATTGAATTTCTGTAACATATATTAGTAGGACTGAAACGATTAATAAAGGGGCAGAGATATTGTACCGGTATAAAATTACAGTCATCGTCTTAAGTCTACTATTTACATGGTTATTACCTGCTCTCACTGCTACTGCTCCCCATGTAAAAGCAAATACTCAAGGCTCAGTTCTTAGTCAGCAATTGGATTCGTTTATTAATGAAGAGCCACTTTTAGCGGGAGCAATGGTAGGTGTTAGTATTAGAAACCAACAAACAGGTGAATTAATTTATAATCATCTCGGATCAACAAGACTTCGGCCTGCTTCTAATTTAAAGTTATTCACGGCGGCTAGTGCCTTGGAAGTGCTTGGGGAAAACTATACTTTCTCTACTAAGCTTTTTGTAAATGGATCAATTGAAAAAGGAGTACTAAAGGGAGATGTAATCTTACAGGGGGGTGGGGACCCTACCCTACAGCAAGCTGATTTACAAGCTTTTGCTCATAGCCTCAAGGAGATCGGAATTAAAAGAATTGGTGGACAAATCCTTGGAGACGATACAAGATATGATGATATTCGTTATTCCATTGATATGCCATGGAGCGATAAAGAAGCCTATTATGGCGCAGAAATATCTGCATTAACTTTATCGCCTGATCAGGATTATGATGCGGGGACAGTAGCATTAGAAGTAAAGCCAGCCAAAAAGGTAGGAGAAAAAGTAAGCTTTACGATGAGGCCAGAAAATACATATGTTCATGTTGTAAATGAAGCAGTAACTAGCGCAAAAGATAGTAAGGAGGACCTTACGTTCTCAAGGGATCACTCTACCAATACGATTACGATTTCTGGTCAAATTCCTCAAGGTGCAACAAGTGAAAGTGAGTGGATATCGGTTTTTCATGCTAGTAAGTTTGTTGTACATCTCTTTGAAGAGGAGTTAAAAAAAGTTGGTATCAAAGTGGATAAAGGATACCGGCTAGGAGTAACACCAAGTAATGCGCGTTTTATCAACGAGCTCAAATCGATACCACTAAGAGAGTTATTACTGCCGTTTATGAAGCTTAGCAATAATGTCCATGGTGAGCTGTTGATGAAGGAAATGGGGAAGGTTATAAAAGGAACGGGTAGTTTTGAAGCAGGACTAGCTGTTATGAATGAGAAGCTAACCCCATTTGGAATAGAATTTAACAACCAAGTAATAAGAGATGGTTCAGGGATCTCTCATGTGAATTTAGTACAACCCAATGAACTCACGAAGCTGTTGTTCGCCATTCAATCAAAGAGCTGGTTTCCAAGCTATTATCGTGCCTTGCCAGTAGCTGGAGCAAAGGAAAAACTGGTGGGTGGAACATTACGATATCGGATGAAACAAGAACCTTTAGTAGGGAATGTAGTGGCAAAAACCGGAACGTTAACGACAGTAAGCTCCATTTCGGGTTATGTAAGGACGAGATCAAAGGGCAACTTGATATTTTCTATCCTAATAAATAATGTGGTAGATGAAGAAAATGCAAAAAAAGTAGAAGACCGAATGATTTCAATAATAGCCAATCAATAAAGAACCTAGGGAAACAGCCCTAGGTTCTATTCCTTTTCTTTGGGTTGGTACTTTAATAACTTCATTAGCTTCTCTGTTGAGGCTTTGAACGTGTAAAAGTGAGGATGGTTTTCGTCATTCCAAATGAGGATATATGGATCTTCCTCCTCATATGAGAAAATAAGCACAGCTTCATTGACAAAATCATTGAACCATTCATTTTTTAACGTGATAGGTGGATCTAGAGGTATCTTGACCATTACACCTTTTTTCGGAAGGGGATCTAGATTTTTGTACACGCCTGTAATACTTTTAATGATTTTTTCAGTTTCCTTTTGAATATCAGAAGTTGAAGGACTCTCCTGAACCACTTTTCCTTCTTCGATATCAAAAATCTCAATAGGGTTTTGTTCGGCAAAACTAGCAAGTGGGGCTAGAAGGAAGAATACGAAACAAATAACTAGAGTTTTTATTTTCATCATGCATCACCTCATAGCTATTATTCCCAATTTAACCGAAATTTTGCTAAAATAAAAGAAGTTGAAAAAGGAGGCATTCAGGATGAATATTATTCATGCACATTTAAAAATAAAGCCAGAAAAACGTGAAGAATTCCTGGAAGTGGTTAAGCCGTTGGTAGAGGGTTCACAAGCGGAAGAGGGAAATATTCGTTATGAACTATATGAGTTAACCACGGATACCAATACATTTGTCGTATTAGAAGAATGGAAGGACATGGAAGCTATTAAGTTTCATAATGAAACTCCGCACTATAAAGACTGGGGTAAGGTAAGCTCAACCTATCTTGATGCTCCACCTGTTGTGTCTGTTTTTGAAGCAACTAAAAAAAATTAATCATTCATAGAAAAAACAATCATGTAAATGGTTGTTTTTTTTCTGTTTGGGGAAGTTAAGATAGAATATTGGATCGGTTGATGAAATTTGGATGCCTCATATGAAGAGGATTTAACACAATTGCAACTAAGATGGGGAAGCTTTTTAAAAAAACATAAAACTACTTGTAAAAGGTGAAAACATGAAGATGTTATGTATTGATGGTGGAGGAATTCGAGGGGTTTTTGCAGTTGCCATTCTTCAGGAATTAGAAAAGGATGTAGGAATGAGCATTCGCGATTCCATTGACCTTGTTGCTGGTACGAGTACAGGTTCAATCATAGCTGCTTCCATTGCTGTAAAAAGGGAAATGGGTGAACTCCTCGAGGGGTACCGTCACTTTGGAAGAAAAATTTTTAAACGAAAAGCAAGAATCGGCTTGTTTCGTAGTATTTATAGTGATCGTGATCTACGCTGCTTTATTCAAAAAGCATTTAAGGAGCAATCACTTGCTGAGGTAGGTATTCCACTTTTAATTCCTGCAGTCAATGTAACGGAGGGGAAACCATATGTTCATCGATCGCATTATGGAATTCATAAGAAAGGCGAAAATGATCATATAAAGCTCTGGGATGCTGTACTATCCTCATGCTCTGCTCCTATCTATTTTCCACCTAACAATATAAATAATGAAGTCATTACCATTGATGGGGGCCTCTGGGCCAACAATCCTTCACTCGTGTGTATTACGGAAGCGATGAACCATTACGAATTAGAAATGGAACAAATAAAAATATTATCGATTGGACTTGGTCAACAAAAAATCAATTTCAATTCTAAAAAAACTCATTTGTGGGGGATTAAGCACTGGATGCCTTTTCGGTTACATACGATGACTTTTACACCGAAGCTGCTTGACCTTGCCCTCCATTTATCCTCGGAATCCATCTCGTATCAGTGTCAACATTTACTTGGAGAAAACTACTTACGATTAAATACGGATTTAGGCAAAGAAGTTCCTTTTGACCAGGTAGAGACAATTGAATGGCTAATTGAATTAGGCAGACAAGTATATAAAGAGAAAAAGCAGGAAATTCTGCAGTTTTTACAAACGTAATAATGAGGATGCGGAAACGTGCATCCTTTTTTAGAAGATAAGAAAGGATAAATTATTGAACTATAAACAATGTCTAGCTCCAGCGCCCAGCGACTAGTGTACTTCGCTCTCTTCCCTTCGATAAGTCAACATCGGATCGCTAGCGCTCTCCGTGTTTCCTTTATCTCAGTCAGAGCGCTCCAGTCCATACGTCGCAAAACGGGCGCTTGCGCTTTTCTTATTTTGGACAGACGTTTTAAATTATAGTAAAATGAGCCTCAGATTTAGATAGAGGAGAAAGATAAATGAAGTTTATATCTTGGAATGTGAATGGTTTAAGAGCTTGTGTAAAAAAAGGCTTTTTAGACTATTTTAATGAAATGAATGCAGATTTCTTTTCAATACAAGAAACGAAGCTGCAAGAAGGTCAAATTGATTTACAGTTAGAAGGTTATTATCAATTTTGGAATTACGCAGAAAAGAAGGGTTATTCAGGTACAGCCATCTTTACAAAACATAAACCACTCTCCGTTTCGTATGGTGTGGGTGAACATGAATCTCAGTCAGAAGGGCGAATTATTACCCTTGAGTATGAAAATTTCTACCTAGTAAATGTGTATACACCAAATTCACAACGTGATTTAGCTAGATTGCCTCTCCGTTTGCAATGGGAGGATGAATTATCTGACTACTTAACTCAACTAGATAAGAAAAAACCGGTCATCTATTGTGGGGATTTAAATGTGGCCCATGAAGAGATTGATTTAAAAAATCCAAAAAGCAATATTGGTAACTCTGGTTTTACTACGGAAGAAAGAGGTAAAATGTCCAACCTGCTAAGCTCTGGCTTTGTGGACTCCTTCCGCTATTTATATCCAGAACAAAAAGATACTTACACTTGGTGGTCATATATGAGCAAGGTCCGAGAAAGGAACATCGGATGGCGTATTGATTATTTCATTTTATCAAATAGGATTGCTACGAATTTAATAGACTCACAGATTCATTGCGATGTGATGGGAAGTGACCACTGCCCGGTATGCATTGAAGTGAGTTTGTAAAAACTGAAGATAGCAATTACTTAGGAGGATTTTCTCATGTTAAAAGAATCATTACAGAATTTAATGAAAAATCAAAGCAAGGTTGAATTGTATCCAGAGGAATACGATTTTGTTATAAACAATGGATTAACTAACTCTGCTACGGAAGTTGTCAAAATTAATGGGAAATCTAGGTTTCTTGATGCCTATATGGAACGCTCAAATAAGGAAACAGAAGAATTTCTGGGAGAGGAAAATGCGAACTTCTTAAATAAGCCAATTACGTATTTTAAGGAACATATGAATGAGTTTCTATATATGGAATCGAAATGGTTTACGTTAATTGGAATCGATGCGATTTCCTTTGAAGTTGACGACTTATTTGGAACCTACGATGTGATGCTCGGTCTCAAAATTCAAAAAAAGTATTCTTCACAGCTTAGAGACTATTTTACACAACACTCAGAATATCCTGAAGAGCCTGTAGACTTAATGTTCGACGCGCAAGAAGGCATTTGGAATATCAATTTTTCCCTACATACCCTTCCAGGTTTTCGTGAGGATATGACCGTTGCGGAGGCTTACCAACTGGTATACTCATTTATCTTTTCATTTGTTCAAACGATTTAATTAAATGAAATATTAATTAGTCAAGAACATAGGATAGAGAGTACATGCTTAACACTATTAGGAGGAAGAAAATGAAGCTGTTAAAATGGATTTGTATGGTTGCCCTAGCTTTTGTAGTGGTCAGTTCAAATCAATTGGTTTATGCCTCAACTGATTCAAATGACGAAGAAAGTATTAATGAAAAATTTGGTCTTCCGATTGTTGTATATGGTGAAGCCTTGTCCGACAGTCAGAAAGCAGAGGTAAGAGACCTGCTCGGGGTGAAGGATACAAGTAAAGTAACTGAAATTACCGTAACAGGGGAAGACCTTGTTTATTATATTGATGGAGATAAAAACTCTAATATGTACTCCTCCGCAAAGATCACTCGTAAGGAAAAAGGGGAAGGACTGGTTATTAACCAAGTTACACCAGAAAACATTACAGAAGTAACGAGTGAAATGTATGCCAATGCTTTATTGACTGCGGGGATTGAGGACGCAGTGGTAGATGTAGCATCTCCTGTTAAGGTAAGTGGACACTCCGCTCTTGTTGGTATTTATAAAGCTTACGACGAGGGTGAAGGTACAGAGCTGAATCAAGAGCGTACCGAAGTAGCGAATGAAGAACTAACGCTAGCCACAGATCTGGCCAAAAAAGAAGGGCTCGATGAAGATAAGGTAAGTGAGCTGTTAACGGAAATAAAGAAAGAGATTGCCGAACAAAAACCAGCAACAAAGGAGGAATTGGAGCAATTGATTGACGAAAAGCTCCAAACCTTAAATGTTCAATTAAGTGAAGAAGATCGTCAGCTATTAATAGACCTCTTTGAAAAAATGCGTAATCTCAATATTAATTTTGATAATGTTCAATCGCAGCTTGAAGATCTATCAAAGGATATCCAAAATCGTATTGAGAATGCAATTAGTGAAAACAAAGGATTTTTGGACACCATTGCAAATTTCTTTAAGTCGTTTATTGATAGTTTGAAGAGCTTGTTTTCGTAAACCTTGGATCCCACTATTGAGTGGGATTTTTTCATGTGAGCAGAATGATTTACAGCGAAATGTGGGAGGGGTACAATGAACAAATCACAAGTGTGTTTAATTACTTTTTGTTGTAAACTATGGTTTATATGCAAGTAAATTAAGTTGTAGGTGGGGTTTTTATGAAGATAGAAGTATGGTCAGATTTTGTTTGTCCATTTTGTTATATTGGAAAAAGAAGACTAGAGGAAGCAATTAATCAATTTGAACATAAAGACCAAGTAGAGGTAGAGTTTAAAGCATTCGAATTGGATCCTAACTCGCCGATGGAGCCTACTATGAAAATTCATGAGGCATTGGCAAAGAAATATGGGATGAGTGTGGACGAAGCAAAACGAGCAAATGAAAATATGGCGAAACAAGCGGCTTCTGTCGGATTACAATTTCGCTTTGACGATATGATGCCAAGTAATACCTTTGATGCTCACCGTTTAGCCAAGTATGCCAAAACGGTAGGGAAAGAAAAGGAACTGACTGAAAAGTTTTTGTATGCTTATTTTACCGAGAACAAACAGTAATCTCAAAAAGACGTATTACTAGAAATTGCTGAACGTGTGGGTATTGAAAGAGCGGAAGCAATGCAAGTGTTAGACGATAATACTCTTTATGCGAATGATGTTCGTATCGATGAGACAATAGCACAGCAATACAAAATAACAGGCGTCCCATTCTTTATTGTGAATAATAAATATGGTATTTCCGGAGCACAGCCTTTGGAAACGTTTAAAAACGCGCTAGAAAAGGTTTGGGAAGAGGAGAACGCAAATAGTCCACTTCAAAATCTGTCTTCCGATGATGCGGGAGTATGTACAGATGATTCTTGTGAGATCCCAGAGAAGTAAGATATACAAAAGGAGTGAGAAGGGTTGAAGTTAGTAGGGAAAAAAATCATCCAGTTGGTTAGCAATGACTTCGAGGACTTAGAATTATGGTACCCTGTTCTGCGGCTTCGTGAAGAAGGAGCAATCGTTGATATTGTAGGAGAAAAAGCTGGAGAAACGTATATCGGGAAATATGGAGTTCCTATTAAATCAGATCGGGCATTTACAGATATTAACCCAGAAGATTACGACGCTATTCTTGTACCAGGTGGATGGTCACCGGATTTATTAAGAAGATTTGAATCGATTCTCTCCATGGTTCGTTCCATGGATCAGGCAGAAAAACCGATTGGCCAAATCTGTCACGCCGGATGGGTATTAATCTCTGCAAAAATCTTATCAGGTAGAAAGGTAACAAGTACTCCAGGGATTAAAGATGATATGATCAACGCGGGAGCTGAGTGGGTAGATGTTCCAGTTATCGTCGATGGACATATTATCTCAAGTCGCCGTCCACCAGACTTACCTGACTATATGAGAGAATTTATAGCAGTTTTAGCAAATAAGTAGTCACCACTCATTTGAGTGGTTTTTTAATGTTGTGAATCTTTTTAAACTTTGCCCCGTATATAAGATAAGTTAAAAGCAAGTTAGGGGGAGTTCCGATGAATCAAAAGAAACTGTACTTTTCCGATACATTCTTTTCTACGGGGAAGACGGATATTTTAACGGAAGAGGAAGAAAAGATTGGAGAGATTGATCTTAAAAGTATGTTTTCTTCATCTGTAGATATATTGAATGGAAAACAAGAAGTTTTAGTGAGTGGAAAGTTTCCGATGCTAGGTATTTATTGGAGAGTATTAGATAGAGACGGTACAGAGTTAGGGAAGTTAAAGGAGAAATTTGCTTTCTTTTCAAAAAAATATTCGTATGAAGCATATGATCGGGACACTTTTTTTATCGATTCTGAATTGTTTTCAAAGGAATATGTAATCAAGCGAGAGGCAGACGAAGAGGTGATTGCGACTTTTAAGAAAGTAAGTGGTATCTTTTCATCCGCCGCCTACGAATTAGACAATCACTCTAATATGTTAACATCACCAGAATTAATAGCTGTAATCATGGGTGTAAACGCTATACAAAAGCGTAATAACTCATCAAATGCCGCAATATAATCTAAAGTTCGCTTATAAAGGTTGCTTATTAAAGGCAACCTTCTTTTCATTTCTTAAAGATATGATACTATATAGAAAAAGCTGGTAAGAAAATGAGGTTTGATTCGTGTTAAAATCAAAAAGAAATTGGGGCATTTCGCCATATATTTGGAGCGTTATCAGTATACTTCCTTTTTATTTTATCTTCCAATCATCGTCCACTCCTGAAATTGTTGCAGGAATCATACTGACTGTCATATTTTTTATTACCTTACGATTTGCGTTCTTATCAAAACGTTGGCCAGTCTACTTATGGACGATTATATTAATTAGTATTTCTATTACTATGGCTATTCTTTTTTCGTTTGTGTACTTTGCTTTTTACATAGCGTATTACAACGGCAATATTAAAAAACGTGTTGCTTTTATGACTATATACGTAATCCATCTTGTCGCAACCACATTTGCAATCAATTACAATGTGGTTCTACAAGACCCTCAGTTTTTAAAACAGCTGCCATTTGTCATTATCATCTGGATAAGTGTGATTTTATTACCTTTTAATATACATAATCGTAAAAAACAAGAGGTACTAGAAGAAAAGTTAGAGGATGCAAACAAACGGATTGCCGAATTGGTGAAACAAGAGGAACGGCAAAGGATTGCTCGTGATTTACATGATACTTTGGGACAAAAGCTTTCCCTAATCGGCTTAAAAAGTGATTTAGCTCGAAGATTGATTACAAAGGATCCTGAACAGGCCAAGGATGAGCTAAGGGATGTGCAGCAAACTGCAAGAACTGCGTTAAACGAGGTTCGACAATTAGTATCACAAATGAGAGGGATTCGGCTAGATGAAGAAATTGTACTCGTTAGACAAATATTAAAAGCGGCAGATATTGAGTTTATCTATAGTCAAGAAAAACCAGTTACAAATGTATCGTTATTTCTTGAAAATATTTTAAGCATGTGTATTAAGGAAGCAATAACGAATGTCGTTAAGCATAGTCAGGCGAATGTCGTTCAGCTGACTATAAAACAATCATCAAAAGACATAACGATAATCGTACAAGACGATGGAATAGGTCTTTGGCAAAAGCAGAGCCAATCATCAGGACATGGGTTAGTAGGGATGAAAGAACGTCTTGATTTTGTTAATGGAAGTCTAAAAATCATTGGTGATGGTGGAACCAAGCTAATTATGAAGGTGCCACTTGTACAGGTCGCAAAGGAGGGGAATTTAGTATGATCAAGATCGTCATAGCAGAGGACCAGCGAATGCTGTTAGGAGCTTTAGGATCTCTTCTAAGCCTAGAGGATGATATGGAAGTGATCGGGAAGGCGAATAATGGAAACGAAGCTGTTTCCCTTGTAAAACAATTACAACCTGATGTTTGTATCATGGATATTGAAATGCCAGAAAAGACAGGGCTTGAAGCGGCTGAAGAGCTAAAGGGTGGAAACTGTAAAGTGATTATTCTAACGACATTTGCGCGTTCAGGCTATTTCCAGCGTGCGTTAAAAGCGGGAGTAAGAGGGTATCTCTTAAAGGATAGTCCAAGTGAAGAATTGGCAAGCTCGATAAGAAATATTGTAGCTGGCAAGCGAATTTATGCACCTGAACTAATGGATGATCTTTATACAGAGGAAAATCCTTTAACGGAAAGAGAGCGCGAGGTTCTTGAGCTTGTTGCGGACGGAAGGAATACGAAGGAGATCGCTGAGCAGTTAAACATTAAAACAGGAACGGTTAGAAATTACATATCAGCGATTTTGGAGAAACTTGAGGTTACGAACAGAATTGAAGCCATTACACAATCTAAAGAAAAAGGCTGGTTTAAGTAATGACTCTTATACATGCCCACCTGACCTACCATAGGATAAATTCCTATGGTTTTTATTTTTTTTCATTGAAAATTGGTCATATACCCTTAACACATCAAGAAGTATCGTGACATAACCTATATTAAAAAGGTAGGAGGGATTTGAATGAGCAATAAAGAAGAATTTGAAAAAATTTCAAAACAAAGTATGGATTTATTAATTAATGCTACGTTAAAAAGACATGGCATTAACCTGGATACAAAGCCACAGCTTTCAGATGAAGATAGAGCAGAATTAAGAAGTCTAATTGAAGGACTTAAGCAAAACGTGGAGTCTCTAACTAATATTACAAAAAAGTAATGGGTAAAAGTGGTTGTGACAAACAACCACTTTTTCTAGTTTTTTACCTAAAAAAATGACTAGTCTATAGTCCATTTTTCTATAAATATAGTCTTTTGCCCTGCCAGACCGGGTCAAACTTACATATACCAATAGTGTAATAACTAAATTCAATAAGGAGGAAATCATATATGAGTTCAAAAGTATGGAGAGGCCAGGCGCCAGTTCTTTCTGACAACAGAGGATGCGCACCTCAAAGATTTAATGCATTAGACCCTAGCAGCACACACCCTTGGGATTGTGATAACGACACACAAGAAGCAGATCAAACAACTAAAAGCGTGCAAGCATCATACGAGTCAATCGTAATCAAAGATTCTTGTGATGTTGAAGTAATCACTACTGACACACAAGCAGCCATCAACCTTCAAGTTGCTCTTCAAGCGGCTATTCAACTAGTTATTAGCATCTCAATTGCTAGTAGCGACCAAGCTGAAGTATTAACTCAAGAATTGACGCAAAAACTAATTAATAAGCAAGTCAATCGTCAACAAACGTATATCGAAAACTCTCGTGGTGTAAAAGTAACAACTACTGATACAGATTTAGCTGTTAACGTACAAGTGCTTCTACAAGTACTACTAGCTCTAGTTGCTAGATTAGACATTCTATAATCATGAGAAAAAACAAGGAGCTAAGTAATAGCTCCTTGTTTCTTTATTTATCTCACTCCAGCAGCCTTTTCCACTTGGGTTTGGTGAGATGGATCTGGTTTGCCATCTACATGTCTTGTACTGTCTGAAAAATACACATCAAAATGTCCTGTTATCCCATTATCCATAATATATTCTCGTTCATGAGGATAAAAGCTCATGCTAGCGGCTAATTTTCTGCCATCCACTTCAACAATAACAGCTCTTGGTGTCCAGGAATAGCCTCCCCATATGGTTTTTGCCATATTTGAATCGGTCACTGTAACAGTCTCACTATCTGCATGATTAGCGCCAATTGTCCGTTTAATATTAAATGATTTGCCTGTAGCAAGATCTGTTACCTTTGCTACTTTGCCAATTGTAAATACATATTGGGCTTCCGTCCACCAATTTAATAATTCACCATGATTCGGACTGACGGTCTCTTTTACAGGTATATTATGAACGGGGATTCGTAACTCTTGACCGATCGAGAGCATACTTGAGGTGGTTAACCCATTCGCTTGTAATAGTTCTGCCTGTGGAATTCCGTATTTTATACTCAGACTCCAAATCGAATCACCAGCCTGGACTTTATGCGTGGTAAAGCTAACTGTGCTAATAGGAGTAGAAACGGCCTTATCACTAATTTGTAACACTTGACCAATTCGTAATACATCACTAACTAATTGGTTTCGAGATCTTAGTTCATCAACCGTTAATCCAAACTTTAGCGCGATTGAATATAGACTATCCCCACTAACCACTGTATAAGTGTCAGGGAGCGATGGGGTAGTTGTGGTCGGTCCTGGAGTTGGAGCCACCGATTGTGTTGAAGGAATCGTTAATATTTGTCCCAAGCTTAATACGTCGGTTGTTAGCTGATTATTCTTTTTTAGTGCATCCACCGTAGTATTATATTTTTTGGCGAGGCTATAAAGTGTATCTCCAGCAACAACCGTGTGGGTCACACTAGCAGGAGTGGCTGTGGTTTCCGAAACTGCAGGTGTTTGTGGTATTTTTAGTATAGCTGGAATAATCAGTTTTTGATTTATAGATAATGTCGTGGATGACATTTGATTTGCTTCTTTAATGCTATCAACGGTTGTATTGTATTTTTTCGATAAACTATATAATGTTTCTCCAGATTGGACCGTATGTATCGCTTTTGGAATGACGAGCTTTTGTCCGATCGTTAATGTGTCGGAGGGTAGCTTATTCGCACTTTTAATAAGATCCACAGAGGTCCCCAATTTCTTGCTTAATCCCCACAATGTATCACCTGGAGAAACGGAGTAAAAGACGTTAGAATTTGTTTGCTGAATAGAAGTATTGGCAAGTGAGCGATCAGCTGCTACTGGCAAGGTGCTCATTACGAAACCACCTAACACAACCTTGACAACTGTAATCTTGATCGAAGGATAACGATTTTTTATTAAAAGAGTTGCTTGCTTCATAATATCAGTGCGGATGGATGACTTTGTGCCAAGTTCCTGTGAAAACTCTGTTAAAGTATCGTCTAAGTAAAGAATGAGTTCATATGCTCCGTCATGATTTTGGAGTAACTTATGCCTGATAAAAGTGTCCATTCAAATACCTCCTAGTAAGACTACCTAGGAGGTATTTTCCTCAGTAAAAAATTTGTTATGCATAAACGGTCTTATTCACATGAATTCTATAAATATTTTCGTTGATAATTGCTAATTGTAACAAGAGGCCAAATGTAGTTATAACTATGATAATGAATATAAAAACCTCCAGGCAAACCGGCCCCTGTTGGATACTCAATCGTCCAATTTGATTTTTCGAATGACGATAAGAGCGATTCCATTCCAATCTCTATTTCTTTTGTTGGTTTATCATAATAATTAATCAGTGCATCTAGAGCCCACGCGGTTTGTGATGGGGTACTTGCATAAAGTGGCGTATATTTCTTTTTCATGTCACTTGAGCATGATTCACCCCATCCGCCATTATTGTTTTGAATCGAATTCAACCAATTTATCGCTCGTTTGATGGTAGGATCTGATTGACTAACCCCGCAAGCTAATAATCCGGTAACGGCAGCCCAAGTACCGTAAATATAGCAAACTCCCCATCGACCGTACCATGAGCCATCCTCTAGCTGATGCTTCTTAAGCCAATTGATTCCTTTCTTAATCGTGGCTGAATTTCTTTCGATATTCGTGTATTCTCCTAGAAAATGAAGTGTCCTACCTGTCAAATCAGCAGTGGATGGGTCAAATAAAACTCGATCCTCGTATCTGAAAGGGATAAAGGAGAGCCACTTGTTCGTGATATTTTTTTCAAAAGCAGCCCACCCGCCGTCTTTGTTCTGCATGGAAAGCACCCAGTTTACTCCTTTTTCCCAAGCGGTTGGAGGAATTTTTTTTGCAATAGTGGAAGGTGTAAGCGCACGTAAGGCAGCGGTCGTATCATCTATATCTGGAACCATCGTGTTGATCGGAGAAAAACCCCAACCACCCGGTGGAGTGTCTGGACAATTTATCATCCAACCACCCGGTGGAGTGTCTGGACAATTTATCATCCAATCACCAAAGGTAGTATGTTGGTGGTTTAATAAATATTGAGTTGAGCTTGTTATCATTGGATCCGTATTCTTTACACCTGCAATATGCAAGGCGTTACTTATTAGTGCAGTATCCCAAACCGTGGATGGTGAGTTTTCAATATAATAGAGGTCTTTCTCTTCAAAAAGAAAAGATTTCATCCCCTCGATGGCACTTTTAATAATGTGATGATCTTTTTTGTATCCGAGTGCTAATAGGGAGTAAATCATAAAAAAGGTAGAGCTAAAATAGCTATATAATGTACCATTCGACTCTATTCTTTCAAGCATGTAAGCTTCACCTTTATGAAAAGACTCTTCATGAATTTGTTCTGGTATTTCTGCTAGTTTTATAGCTTCTGATTTAATCTTTGAGATTAATTTCATTGAGCGTTCATCTAATTGTGACTGATCTTCTTCTCTATCTAAATTCAAGTCTTCTAGAGAAGGAAGTTGTGGGTGAACTTTCTTAAAATTTTTATTTGAACAAATGATAATAGGGACCCAGTGAGCTCTAGCGTAGCCAACGATCTCAAACATGGAAATGGGCGACCAAGTCGGTAAAAGCATGATTTCTATTGGAATGAGTTTAATAATGGTTGGCCAGGGGATTTGCCCCGTAATAGCTAACATGGATTTTGTTAACCACTCAGATTTTTGAAGTCCACCATTATTGATAATAAATGACTTCGCCCTTTGCAGAACATCAGAATCCCTTGGTAAGTAACCTGAATAAAGTAGTGCAAAATAACATTCAATCGTATTAGATAAGTTTCCGAATCTTTCATCATAATAAAGTTTCCATGAGCCGTTGTTCTCTTGCTTTCCACATATCTCTTGCACCAATCGTTTAATGAGCGTCTCCTCTGTATGGATGTTCAATGACCGTAACAATATAATCATATATGCATTTGTCATTAAACTTCCTTCAAAACAAAACTTCCACGAACCATCCCTTTTCTGCTTATCTCTCAGGCTTTCAATTAAATAATCTTTCGTCTTCATTAATTTTTCACTTCTCATTAGCACCACACCTCTTATTCGAGATTGTCAGTTAAAAATATGAGGATGGATAAGGAAACATTACGATTTGAATGGAAAGAACTTTTTAGACATAGTGACAAGCGGTATTCGAGTATATTTTAGAAACTGGGTAAAAAGAGGTGGAAATTATGGCTAACCAGCCTAAACAAGTATTTACTCACATGAAAACATACCAACCCTACCACAGTCCATTTGATCCTTGTCGTCCGATTGGAGTTAAGTTTTACTCAACACCCCCAAATCTTTATGTAGGATTTCAACCACCTAATCTTCCGCAATACTCCCCAAAAGAAGCGTTACAAAAAGGCACCCTTTGGCCTATTTTTTATGATTATTATGAAAACCCTTATGAAGCAAAAAGGAGGCAGGACATGTGAAGCAGTTGCCTGAAAGATACTATCAATTAATGGAAGAAATTCAAGCCGTTGACTTCGTCCTAGTAGAACTAACATTATACTTAGATACTCACCAAACCGATCAACAAGCGATGCAGCAATTTAATCAATTCGCACAATACAGTAAACAGATTAAACAACAGTTTGAAGCAGAGTTCGGTCCACTTCTTCAATATGGAAATAGTTATACAGATGCAAATTGGAGCTGGGGAACATCTCCTTGGCCCTGGCAGGTGTAGAAAGGGAGGGTAAAAATGTGGGTATATGAAAAGAAATTGCAATATCCGGTAAAAGTAACAACATGTAATCCAACCTTAGCAAAATTCTTAATAGAACAATATGGCGGAGCAGATGGAGAATTGGCAGCTGCGTTAAGATACTTAAACCAAAGATATACAATTCCAGATAAAGTGGTAGGTCTGTTAACTGATATAGGAACAGAGGAATTTGCTCATTTAGAAATGATTGCAACTATGATTTATAAGCTGACAAAGGATGCCACACCAGAGCAATTAAAGGCTGCAGGTATATCTGACCACTATGCGAATCATGATTCGGCTATCTTTTATCATAACGCTGCTGGGGTTCCTTTTACCGCTTCGTATATTCAAGCAAAGGGAGATCCCATTGCCGATCTTTACGAGGATATTGCGGCAGAAGAAAAGGCGCGTGCTACTTATCAATGGATTATAAATATGTCAGATGATCCTGATTTAAATGATTCACTCAGCTTTTTAAGGGAAAGGGAGGTAATTCATTCCCAAAGATTTCGTGAGGCTGTTGAACTATTGAAGGAAGAAAGAGATCGAAAAAAGATATTTTGAAATAATAAAACAAGAGATGCCAGCTAAATGTTATAGCTGGCATCTCTTGTATTTAGCTTGCTCTGTCCCTTTACCAGAGTAGTAAACTACCATTCTAATATACTAAAATTTACCAATTTTTCATTGACCTTTCTAAAAACATCCACTTACAATAGAATTATAAAAACTTTCAGAATATATTATTTGAATGTTAGTCACTTAAAGAGGTGAAGTTGGAGGGAGCAACATGAAGGTTGTGTTAACAGGTCAATCCTTAACGATTTCGCAAGTAAAGGATATTTGCTATCGGTTTGCAACGGTAGAGATAGAAGAAGCAAGTATGAGGAAAGTTGAGGAATCTCGATACTCAGTTGAGGAAATTGTAGCAAAAAAGAAAACGATCTATGGGATTACTACCGGCTTTGGGAAATTTAGTGATGTCATGATTGCGGAAAAAGATGTGAATGATTTGCAGTTAAACTTAATCCGCTCTCACGCGTGTGGAGTGGGTGATCCATTTCCAGAAGTCGTCTCACGTGCAATGGTGGTCCTCCGTTTAAATGCTCTTCTCAAAGGTTTTTCTGGAGTTAGGGTAGAGATTATAAAACAGCTCCAAACCCTATTAAATGAGCGAATCCATCCGGTTGTGCCCCAGCAGGGCTCATTAGGCGCATCAGGAGACCTGGCCCCTTTATCACATTTAGCACTCGTGCTTATTGGTGAAGGACAAGTGCATTTTGAAGGTAAAATATATGAAGCGAACCAGGTACTAAAAGAAAAAGGAATTCAACCTATTTCTTTAAAGGCAAAGGAAGGGTTGGCGCTAATTAATGGAACACAAGCAATGACTGCGCAAGGTGTCATTAATTGGATTGAATCAATGAGATTGTTTTACCAAAGTGAAATCATTGCAGCTATGACGATTGAAGGTTTAGAAGGAATTATTGATGCCTTTCATCCTGCCATTCATGAAGCACGTGGATATGTGCAACAAACAGAAGTTGCTGCAAGAATGTGTGAGCTGCTTAAAGAAAGTAAGCTTATAACAAGTCAAGGCGAAAAGAGAGTTCAAGACGCGTATTCTTTACGCTGCATTCCTCAGGTACATGGTGCGACGTTACAAGCATTAGATTATGTAAAAGAAAAGCTCGAAATTGAGATGAATGCAGCAACCGATAATCCACTTATTTTTAATGGTGGACAAATGGTCATTTCAGGTGGGAATTTCCACGGTCAACCGATCGCGTTCGCTATGGATTTTATGAAAATAGCCATGGCTGAACTCGCCAATATATCAGAACGCCGAATTGAACGGCTCGTAAACCCGGGATTAAATGACCTCCCACCGTTTTTAAGTCCCCAACCAGGCTTACAGTCTGGAGCAATGATCATGCAGTATTGTGCGGCTTCTCTCGTTTCTGAAAATAAAACTCTAGCACATCCAGCAAGTGTAGACTCCATCCCATCCTCAGCCAATCAAGAAGACCACGTAAGCATGGGAACCATCGCATCACGGCACGCTTATATGATAATCCAAAATGCACGGCGTGTCCTAGCAATCGAATGCATATGTGCCCTTCAGGCTGTTCAATACCGCGGGATTGAAAAAATGGCCCCGGCTACCCAAGCTTTTTATAAAGAAGCAAGAAAAATCGTCCCATCTATTGATAGTGATCGAGTGTACTCGAAAGATATTGAGAAGATGGCGGCCTGGTTGAAGGAAA
Organism: Robertmurraya mesotrionivorans; assembly: GCF_050971805.1. Classification (NCBI taxonomy): domain Bacteria; kingdom Bacillati; phylum Bacillota; class Bacilli; order Caryophanales; family Bacillaceae; genus Robertmurraya; species Robertmurraya mesotrionivorans. The sequence goes on from NZ_JBPCCH010000005.1 coordinate 175,086, forward strand.
TGGAGTTTGGTTATTAGACGAGATTTCCTAGTACGAAGCTAATTACTGCATTTCTTAACAGGACCACGACCACTGATTCAAAAGAAGGAGGATATGTTCAATGAATGCAAACCAAAACCGTGTAGTTATAGCCAAACGAGGAAATGAATTTGAATGCAAAGGCTGGGAACAGGAAGCGGCACTTCGCATGCTTTGTAATAATTTAGATCCTGATGTGGCGGAGAAACCGGAGGAGCTTGTCAAGCCTTTGCTCATCAAAAGGTAAAGGCTATGGATATTGTTGAAGCTGATCCATCTAAGGATATTCGTGATATGACAACAAGACTTGCTGCTTTTTCAATGTTGAAGTTTATGTACTCGAAAAGGGGAACTTCTGAATGATATAGGTGCCTATCTGGAAAACTATACCCTTAAATATCAAACTAGGAGGAATTGTATTGCAGTTTGATTGGGTATGGCAAGCCGTATTAATTGTGATTGTTGGCACATTACTCCTTCGTATTGCGGGTAGGAAATCCATTTCGCAGATGACACTTGCTCAGACAGTTATTATGATTGGGCTTGGATCTCTATTAATTCAACCAGTCACAGGAAGAGGTCTTTTTGTTACCTTTGCAGTTGGAGGGGTACTTGTCTTAACTCTTGTGGTAATAGAATTTTTGCAGATCAAATCGGACAAAATTGAAAAATTTATTACCGGTAAATCAAAAATACTGATTGAAAAAGGTCAATTAAATGAAAAAAATTTGAGAAAGCTACGTATGACTGTTGATCAGCTTGAAATGGCTTTAAGACAATCTAGTGTAAATAAGATTTCAGATGTAGAGTGGGCAACTTTAGAGCCAAATGGAAGAGTTGCATTCATTTTAAAACCATCAGCACAACCAGTTACAACAAGACAGTTTGAATCTCTAAAACAAGACGTACAAACGATTAAGACCTTGTTGGAGGCATTTATGCTATCAGATACTAGTATTCCAAAGCAAGATTCTCCACAAAACAATAGTGAGTTGTTCAAAGAGGTTAAAAACAAATCACATGAATATGATGTGCCGAAGCATCTAAAATAGTAGAAAGGAGTAGCTTTTTGAAATAGCTACTCCTTTTCTATTATTTTCTTAAAGCATCTGCGACAATCTCGTATGACTTCAGTCTTGCTGCATGGTCGAAAATTTGCGTATGAATCATTAATTCGTCTGCTTGTGTATCATGTAAAAAGTCCTCGAGCTTTGCTTTTACCGTGTCACGGTCCCCAACAATTGGTTCACCAAACTGCTGCAGAAGAGTTGCCTTTTCGTACGGACTCCAAATCTCATCCATATTTTCAACAGGTGGTGGAAGCTGACCAGGGTTACCTCTAATTAGATTAAGAAATTGTTGCTGCATGCTTGTCGCTAGTTTTTTTGCTTCTTCACCAGTATCTGCAGCAACGACATTTGCCGCAACCATAGCGTATGGTTTGTCTAACACTTCAGATGGACGGAAATGTTGGCGGTATAATTGCAAAGCAGGTAAAGTGTATAAAGGTGAAAAATGGCTAGCAAAGGCGAAAGGCAGCCCTAGTTGTCCGGCAAGTTGCGCACTAAAACCGCTTGAACCAAGTAGCCAAATAGGAACCGTTTGACCTTCACCAGGAAAGGCACGCACCCTTTTATCATCACTAGGTATGAAGTAGGATTGTAATTCCTCTAGTTGCTCAGGAAAATCGTTTCCATCACTTCTTCGGTCTCTTCTTAGTGCATGGGCCGTTATTTGGTCGGTTCCAGGAGCACGGCCAAGTCCTAAATCAATTCGGCCAGGAAACAAAGCTTCAAGTGTGCCAAACTGTTCTGCAATAATAAGGGGAGCATGGTTAGGTAGCATGATTCCACCTGAACCAACACGGATCGTTGACGTATGGCCAGCCACATGAGAGATAACGACAGAGGTGGCTGCACTTGCGATCCCCGGCATATTGTGATGCTCTGCTAGCCAATAGCGATGGTAACCTAATGATTCGACATGCTGAGCTAAAGCCGCAGAATTTCGCAACGCTTGTGAAGCAGATCCTCCTTGTACAATGGGAACTAAATCCAATACAGAAAGAGGAATGTTTTTATTTTCAATCATACCTATCATCTTCTTTCGTTTTCCTAAATAATGAACAGTTGTATTTTAGCAAGTAATTGCTTGTTATCAAAATAATTTGCTTCATAAATATGATAAAATCATTTTATTGAATTAAGTATTGGGGTTGAAATATATGACAAAAGTTGGATTAGTTATGAGAAAGATACAGTTTAGTGAGGCACAAGGTCCTCGAATATTTGCTGAACGTTTAAAAGCAATCTCAAGTGAGTTCGGAATAGAAATTGTATTCATTTCTCCCGAAAGAAATGTAAGTGGATATGATTGGCTTCCAGGCTATGAACATGAAAAAGGAGATCTTGTCAATTATGATATCGTCTTAGACCAAATCTATTCCCAAAATATAGACCATGTGATTTACACGGTCTCTGGTTTTACCTTTTTAAATATGTTTTTAAAGAATAGTGTTTTATTTCCACATAGCTTCCCAGATCCAGCATTAACAGGATATGAAATGATGAAGCCATTTTACTCCATTGTGGACAAGGCTATTGTTCAAACAGAATTTTTAAAAGGGGAAATGGCAAGAAATTTTGGTGTTCATGATGTGACTGTTATTCCGATTGGCTTTAATGAGGAGATTGCAACCAAGTATTACGACCCCTCTCAAGTAGTAAACAATCGTCTCCTTTGGATTGGAAGAGATGAAGAAAACAGGCGTCCAGATCTAGTGATTGAATATGCGAAACAAAATCCTCAAACGGAAGTGTACATGGTTTTTGGAGGCGAGCGTTATAGGGAAAGTATGAAAAAATATGACATTCCTGCAAACGTGAAACTACAATTTGCACTTTCACAAGATGAAGTTTTTACTTTAATGAATTCTTCCAAAGTCTATTGGAGCAGCTCAAAGTTTGACACATTTGCCATGCCGTTAACCGAGGCACTAGCTATGGGCAAGATTGTTGTAAAGCCTGAACATCCTTGCTACAACCATATTAGTGCACCACATTCTTTTGCTGGTAATGAGAAAAATTGGTTTGAGCTAGTAAATATGGCATTAAGTTCTCCTATTCAAACATCAAGCGCCAATCGAGACTATGCGTTTAGTGCCTTCTCAAGTACTGTAATGAAAAAAGGATATGAAAAATTTTTCGAGGGTTGGATCAAATAAAGAAGCTAGCATAACAACCCATCCTAAGAGCACAATAAGGAGGGTGTTACATCACCCAATAACGATGTGTGGAGGGATTTGAGCGATGAATATACGCGAAGGGTTAATTCCAACTGCATTAGGTTCTGCTGTGACTGCCACTGGGTATGCATTGAAACAAAAACGTGGATCGAACAAAATGGTTGCGAATACGGTTTTTGGTTTCGGCTTAGCACATGTCGTTTTAGGGGTCATTGACCTAGTCCAACACCGTCGTTAAAAGAAACGGGCAGCGAATGCTGCTCGTTTTTCATTTAATGGTTAACAGTAATTATATTATGTAAACTAAAAAGCGGCTTCAAAAGTGAGCCACTTTTTTCTTATTTCTCTATCGAATGATAGTAGGCTAATTCCTTCTCAATTTCCTGCAGCTTTCCTTCTAGTTTTTCAACAGGTTGATTAAATGATTCAAGCTTTTCAATATCGTTTTGAATTTGTACATATTCTACTTTTAGTTCTGAAATCTTTTGTTCAATTTCTTGATTTGTCATCATTTCACACCACTTTCTGTTTTTTCATGCATAGTTTTAGTGTAGCGCAGAAACCTAAAATGTACAAAAAAGTAAGGAGGTATGAAAAATGAGTGACTGGAATGAACAAGCGGCACCAAACAATAATCTTTCTCCTAAAACCATTCGTACATCAAAGCTTGTTGGACAGAAGAGTTCAAACACCCATGAATTCTCAGAAGAGCTAGCAGACGGTGGGGAGAGAGACGATCTAATTAACAAGCAATTAAAAAGCCATCAGCCAGGTATGGGCTGATCTCTTCCTAAAGCACCCTTATGGGGTGCTTTTAATAAGTTTTCATTTTGCTGTTTAATTTCATCTCCCGTAATGATTTGGTTTGCCACCTCTTGATCTTTGTGTTCATCAACCGAATCACCTGGGATATTTTTCAAATTAGGAAAAACTCCTCCATTTTGGATGGTCACTTGATTTTGCCTGGCTGCATTGGTTAAGTATTCGTTATTTTTTTTCAACCATATCATCTCCTTTTTCATAGGCTTTGACAATTTTCTATTGTTTATGCGATATGTGTTCTGAAGGAATTTCCATGCTTTGTTCATCCTCTGTATGGAAAATATAAGCTATGATAGGAGGGTACATATGCGTATTAATGACAAAAGAATTAAGGATATAAAAAATCATTCTGTTCGTTTTGACACCTATGATGATTTATTAGAAATAGTTGAGGTAGCTGGGGAAGCAGACTTTGTTTTATTAGGGGAGGCTACCCACGGTACAAGTGAATTTTATAAAATTCGAGCTGAAATTACAAAGAAATTAATAGAAGAAAAGGGCTTTTCCTTTGTTGCTGTCGAGGGAGATTGGCCATCTTGTTTTACGGTCAATGAGTTTGTTAAGGGCTATCGTGGTGGAGTAGCAAAAGATGCTTTTACTGATTTTGACCGCTGGCCGACATGGATGTGGGCAAATGAAGAAGTTTTGGATTTTATCACTTGGTTAAAACAACATAACGTAAGGACTCATTCCCAAGTTGGTTTTTATGGAATTGATGTGTACAGTCTTTGGGAGTCGATGGCTGAAATCATTTACCAGCTAGAAAAAGTGTCACCTTCTCTTGTGGAACCTGCGAAAAAAGCTTTCGAATGCTTCGAACCATTTAACCGTAAAGCAGAAGACTATGCGGTGTCTGCCGCTTTTTATGGCGAAGGTTGTACAGAGGAAGTATTAAATGTTTTAGTAACGCTTCAACAAAATAAGTACAAATATGATGGAAATAACGAGCAAGGGTTAAATATCGACATAAACAGTTTGGTGATGTTAAATGCAGAGCGATATTATCGGGCCATGGCTAAAAGGGGACCAGATGACTGGAATATACGAGATGGCCATATGGTAACTGCCCTAGAAAAAATCATAGCATCCCATCAAAAAAAGGCGAAATGTGTAGTGTGGGAACACAATACCCATTTAGGAGATGCTCGTGCGACAGACATGTCGGAGGAAGGGTTAGTAAATGTAGGCCAATTGTTACGAGAGAAGTATGGAAATAGTGTGTATGCGGTTGGTTTTGGTACACACCGCGGAACGGTTATTGCGGCTCGCGAGTGGGGTGGAAAGGTTGAGGAGCTCCCTGTACCGAATGCTAAAAAGGGAAGCTGGGAGTATTTTCTCCATGAAGCGGGCCCTTATAATAAATACTTTTTGTTTGATGATCAAAACAGAGAGTTGTTTAATGATGTCATTGGACATCGTGCGATCGGCGTAGTATACAATCCAGAAGTAGAGCAATTAGGAAATTATGTTCCAACTAGAGTTTCAGACCGGTACGATTGTTTTATCCATGTAGATGAAACAAATGCCTTATCACCATTATTTACAAAACATCCTGTTAAAATATAAAATCGGTTGGGCTTTCCCAACCGATTTCTATTATTTACTGCTTATCTTCCCATTCTTTGTTCAACCTGACGACATACCTCATCAGCAGAAAGACCGTTTGCTTCGATTACTGGCCCTTGAATGCTAGTATCAGACATCCCCATTACGTTTGAGTCAATCCCAGTAACTACACAGCATTCACAGCCTTGTACATCAGATTCTTGCTTAAGCTCAACTACATCGTATCCCTTTTCACGAAGCGCACTAGTGATATTCGATAATGATTCCTCAACTCCAACTCTTGGCATATGTAACACCTCCTCCAACTCTAAGTTTCCCAATTTATTACTGTTTAATTCCATCTTTTGTGTGATCAAAATGGTGAGCTAATGAAACCATTTAATTCCATAACTATATATAAGGATCGATTGGTTGACTATGCTGATATCTTACTGGCTGTTCATGCTGGTCCAAATTCCTATCAAGAAGAATACAAATCAAATTAATAAGATTATTGGGTAATCACATAATAAAACGGGAGGTGAAGGATTTGAAAACGAAGGATGATTTTTCAAAAGGGGCTAAAATTACAGATGATGGTCATACATTTGGACCAACAAACGGAGGCAGTGTCAACCACCACTCTCCGCAGTCAGTTCCAAATACAGAAGTAGCTAAAACAGGTAAACAACAAAAGTAATTATAAAATAAAAAACGGAAGGTGCTGAAGTGACCCCCAGTAGTTAGAGAGGTTGTCTAACATAAGAGGGAAGTTCAAGAACTTCCGTTTTCTATTGGTTTATAACTTTTAGGACCATGAGGTAAGATGACATGTCCCCCTTTAACGGCCTCGTAATTCGTAAATGTTTTTCTTGTAGTTTATTCATGTTATATCATAATCTGGAGGGGAAATCATGAGCAAAACAGAAGAATTGAAACAGGAATTGCAGGTCTTGACTGGTCGGCGTGAACGCATGCAGAAGAACCTTTATGAAGTGGAAAAACGTATTAATGAGATTGTTAAGGAATTGAAAAAATAAAATATTTAACGGAGTGGGGGCGTCCCTGTTGATTGTTACTTATTATTTTCGGATTCTCAGCAGGAGGCACTCCCATCACCCTACCCATTAGCTTACTATCCCTCCCAGCGTAAATTCTTACTTGATTGTTTTTGTATGGGTTTTTGACAGAATTATGAACAAAACAAAAATAAACAAATATGTTTTGTTTTGTTTTGTTGATTTATCTTTTGTTTGAGTATATTATAATGGTATAAACAAACAAAAACAAAAACCGGGAATCAGGTGAGTATAATGAATAAAGATATTTTACAATCAAAATTTGTTAATGAAATGAAAGATGCGACAGCTAATTTATACCGTCTAGGTTGGGACGAAAGAAATGGTGGCAACATTAGTTATTTGTTAACAATGGAAGAAGTATATCCATACCTAGATGGGAATAAAGAGGGCCGTACTATACCAATGAATTTTGATGCTTCTTCTTTGGCTGGGCGATATTTTATCGTAACTGGTTCAGGGAAATATTTTAAAAACGTAACGAATGATCCTGCCGTTAATCTTGGACTAATCCGAATCACTGAGGATGGACGACATTATGACATTCTATGGGGCTTTGAAGATGGAGGCGTAGCAACAAGTGAATTACCAACACACTTGATGAACCATATGAAACGTTTAACTGTAGATCCAAATCATCGTGTGATCATGCACTGCCATGCTACTCATTTGTTAGCTATGACTTTTACGCACAGTCTCGACGAGAAAGACTTTACAAAAACTCTTTGGGAAATGTGTACAGAATGTATTGTTGTTTTCCCAGATGGTGTGTCTATTATCCCTTGGATGGTACCTGGAACAGATGCGATTGGTGAAGAAACAGCTGTGAAAATGGAAAATGCAAGACTTGTACTATGGCCACACCACGGAGTATTTGGAGCAGGTACGACAATAGACGAGACGTTCGGATTAATCGAAACCGCTGAAAAAGCAGCTGAAGTTTACACAATCGTTTGTTCACAAGGCGGTAAGAAACAAACGATTTCTGACGAACAACTTCAAACTTTAGCTGATGCATTTAAGGTAATACCAAGAGAAGGGATATTGGAGCTAACAAATGTAAGCAAATAGTTAAGAATCTAAGAACCATTTGTAAGGGTCAAACCTAGCGAATGGTTCTTTATTTCATCTCATAAAATGAAATTTTTTCCTATACTTTTTATAGGACTTTTATACTAAAATGGATATATAACTAAAAAATACTAATGATTGTTTATAAGAGAAGGGTGAAATGAAATGAGTAACACGAATCCATTCTCGTTATTTGATGCGAAGGCAATTCTAACGGAGGACCTACTTAACTTATCCGAAAATGAAAAACAACTGCGTTTTTTAATTGACATGATACAAGAGTTTATCGTTGTTAAGGACGGATTGGGCAGGTGGATAGTAACAAACCTACAAGTTTTAAAAGCATATGAGCTAGAGGGGATCGATTATCGAGGAAAAACAGACTTAGAGTTAGCAGAATTAAAACCAAAATTTAGAGAGTCTTTTGAATATAACACAAGTACTGATCAGCAGGCTTGGATTAAAGGCTCAGCTTTAAAAATTGAGAAAACGATTATGGGTCAAGTATGGGAAGTCATCAAAACTCCTTTCTTTGATGAATCTGGAGAACGTCATCATTTGGTCATTGTCAGTAGAAACATAACCGAGCGGAAAAAAGCAGAGATTCAACTTCAGGAAAGTGAGCGGACATACCGATTGATTACTGAGAATATGAAGGATATTATTATTACGGTCAATGAAGAAGGAAACGTTCTATACTTATCTCCCTCTTTTGAGCATATCCTTGGTTTATCAGCTGAGGAATTTATTGGTAAACCTTTGTTTCTCATTATGCATCCTAATGATGCGCGGAGAATCCACCAAATGATTGAAGATATGGTAGATAGTAGTATCCTAAAGAATAAAATTGAAGGTCGATTACAAAGAGCCGATGGGGATTATATATGGTACGAATCCATTTGTTCGTGTGTTTTTAAGGAAAATGGAGAATTTGATCATATTATTATAGCAGCTCGAGACATTACTGATCGAAAAAACAATGAGTCATACTTAGAAAAGCTTGCTTACCAAGATGCACTTACAGGTGTTTATAATAGACGCTTTCTAATGGAAAAACTACCGAATATTCTATTAGACTCTGAAATAAGTGGAACAAAGGTTGGGTTAATTTACTTTGATATCGACTCATTCAAACATGTTAATGATACGATGGGGCATGAGATAGGGGATCAATTACTTATTCAATTCGTGAAACGAGTTCAATCAAATCTTCGCTTCACGGACCCTATTATACGAAATGGAGGAGATGAGTTTATCGCCATAGTCCCGAACCTACCAAGTGACCATTATATTGTTCCTATTGCGTATATGTTATGCGATTCATTAAGGAAACCTTGGAGGCTAAATGGCAAGGCGGTGGAAGTTACCTCATCATTGGGAGTAGCTGTCTTCCCGAAGGACGGAAATACGGTACAAAGCATTTTATCAAATGCGGATAAAGCCCTTTATAAGGCAAAATTGAAAGGAAAGAGCCGGGTAGAGATATATAAAGAAGAGTTGGGAAAATAAAGGCATTTACCAAGCCTTTATTTTTTTTATTTGATTTAACAATGAGAAATTAGATCGATATAATAATAACAATGTGATTCCAAGTGTGATTAATGAATAAAAGTTTGTGTTGATATTCTAATAAACAGTAGAAAATGGGCGATAATGCTTTGTTTTAATAAGAATTAGCGCTATTTTAATTTACAAACAATTAAGAATCTTTTTAAAAAATAGTTGTTTTACTCAATTTATCTGTTATATACTATAAACACAGAGAAATTATGGATATAAATTAGATCGATTTAATTCCTTCCGATTATATCCCAAAAGTTAGATCAAGTAGGTAAGAGAGGAGGAGATCTAGTTAACGATAAATGTAATTAAATCGATCTCATAAATGAAAGCGTATTCTGAAGAGCTAAATTTTCATAATTTTTCACACGATCAAAGAGGGGTCAGAGGTAAGTTATTGGGAATTTTTGAAAGCGTTATCTTTTTTCAAGATATTTAAATGTTTAGTTTCTAAAATTATCAATAAGGAGTGAATGAGAAATGAAAAGAGTTTTATCATTATTATTCGTCTTATGTTTAATGATTCTAAGTGCGTGTTCACAACAATCTACAAATAATGAGAATAATGAGGAACCGAAGGAATCCAATGTTAAGACCAGTGAGAAATTAATGAAATTAGCAGTCGTAACATCAGAAGATCGATCGCTTACAAAAGGGTTAGTGAAGTTTGGAGAATTAGTAGAAAGTAAAACAAATGGATCCATAAAAGTAGAAGTATATCCAAACGGTCAACTAGGTGGGGATCGCGAAGTATTTGAATCGTTACAATTTGGATCAATTCAAGGAACAACAATGTCAACAGGACCAATCGCTCAGTTTGTTCCTAAGTTTAACGTATTTGACTTACCGTTCTTATTTCCGAATTCTGATGTAGCCTATGGTGTATTAGATGGAAAGATTGGGACTGATTTATTAGCAGAGTTGGAGAGTCAGAATGTAATTGGATTAAACTATTGGGAGAATGGTTTTAGACATTTAACAAATGGTGTAAAGGAAGTAAAAACGCCAGATGATGTAAAAGGATTGAAGATTAGAACTCTTGAAAATGATCTCCATATGGATATCTGGTCTGAATTAGGTGCTAACCCAACTCCTATGGCGTTCACAGAATTATTTGCAGGATTACAGCAAGGGGTAGTCGATGGACAAGAAAATCCAGTAGGAAATGTTACAGCTAATAAATTTTATGAAGTACAAAAATACTTATCGAAGACTGGCCATGTATATAATGCAAGTCCATTCTTAATTAGCAAAGATTTCTGGAATACACTAAGCGATGAGGAAAAAAAGGCAGTACAAGAAGCGGCTGATGAAGCTAGAGATTATCAAAGAGAGTTAAATCAAAAAGAAGATGAAGATGGATATAAATTTCTAACTGAAAATGGTATGACGGTTACTGATATTACAGACGAAGAAAAGGAAGCGTTCCTAGAAAAGGTTAAACCAGTTTATGAAAAGTATTCTGCTAGTATTGGAGAGGAATTTGTAGACGAATTATTAGCAGAAATAAATAATTTGAAAAAATAAGCTACACGAGCTTAAGGGGGAAAATCCCCTTAAGCTTTCATCATATCTTCCGTAATACCTAAATAAATGAAGTATTCTACCTTTAGAAAGAGGTGAATGGAATATGAAATTGTTGCATTGGCTTGACGAGCATTTTGAAGAGTTATTTATAGGCGTTTTTTCTTTTGTAATGGTATTTGTTATTTCTGTGCAGGTATTTATGAGATATGTTCTGCAGGATTCATTACCTTGGTCAGAGGAGTTAGCTAGGTACTGCTTTATTTGGCTAGTGTACTTAGGTATCAGCTATGGAGTGAAAAAGCAAAAACATATGAGTGTGGATGTACTATATTTAGCCCTAAAAGGGAAATCACAAGCTGCCTTGAGGTTAGTAGGGAATTTATTATTTTTGGCATTCGCACTTTTTGGACTGATTTATGGATACCAAATTACAATGAAGCTCCTTACATGGGGGCAGTTGTCACCTGCACTTAGTTTACCAATTGGTTTTGTTTACTTAGCTGGACCAATTGGAATGGGATTAACAGCGATTCGTTTGATTCAGCAAATTGTCCAACAGGTAAAAATTCTTTTTGGGAAAGAAGTTCCACAGTAATAACTGCTCTGTTGATATTTTTATAATGTAATGAAACGGAGGGGAAAACGATGACAGCACTTGTCTTATTTGGCAGTCTTGCTCTATTTTTAATACTTACGGTGCCGATTGGTATTTCAATAGGATTATCAACATTAGTGACCATTTTATACACGGGTTCTATGCCGTTAGAATATTTAGCACAGGGTTTAATCACTTCAATTGATTCATTCCCTCTATTAGCTGTTCCCTTTTTTATTCTAGCTGGGGAGATTATGGGCAAGGGTGGACTATCTGATAGACTATTTAAAGTTGCTAATACGATTGTTGGAGACAAAACAGGTGGTATTGCAATAGCAGCAATTATTACTTGTATGTTTTTTGCAGCCATCTCTGGGTCAGGACCTGCAACTGTTGCTGCTGTTGGAGGGATTATGATACCGGCAATGATCAAACAAGGCTACGACAAGAAATTTGCAACAGCAGTTGTCTGTGCAGCAGGTTCTATAGGTGTAATAATTCCTCCAAGTATTCCGATGGTTATGTACGGAGTAGTTGGTAGTCAATCAATCGGAAAGTTGTTTATCTCTGGAATCTTACCAGGGATATTAGTCGGTGTCGCCTTAATGATTTGGACTTATATATATTCCCGAAAACAAGGGTACAAAGGGATTGGAAAAAGTACTTTTAGAGAATTCTTGAAAGCTACTTGGGATGCAAAATGGGCACTCTTAGTCCCAATCATTATCCTAGGTGGAATTTATGGCGGGATTTTTACTCCTACTGAAGCAGCAGGAGTTGCCGTTGTATACGGATTTATCGCTGGAGTATTCTTATATCGAGAGCTTAAAATTAGGGATATACCTCGAATGCTGATCGATAGTGGTATTACTACAGCAACGATTATGCTTATTGTTGGAACGGCAACTGCATTCGGCCGAATACTTACGGTTGAACAAATTCCGAGTCAAATTACCGAGGGTTTACTCTCTATTTCTGATAACCCGATTATTATTCTTTTGTTAATCAATATCTTACTTTTAATAGTAGGATGTTTTATGGATACGGTTGCAGCTATTATTATTTTAACTCCACTCTTATTGCCCGTAGCAATGAATATTGGGGTAGACCCTATTCACTTTGGTTTAATAATGGTTGTTAATTTAGCAATAGGTTTTATTACACCTCCACTGGGAGTAAATTTATTTGTGGGATCTGGTGTTTCGGGGATTTCAATAGAAGCACTAGCGAAAGCAGTTATGCCCTTCTTTATAGCAATGGTTATTTCACTTCTTATTTTAACTTATATACCACAAGTGTCTTTATTTTTAGTTGAGTTTATGGAATAACAAAGTTGACACTAATACTTATATACTACATAGTAATAGTATATTAATTGATTAACTGTATTATTGGAATTACAGAATAGAAACTAAATTAATTTTGGTGAGCTGGTGATTAAAGATGACGCATAAAAAAAGAGTAACTCTGCAAGATGTAGCAAATCATGCTGGTGTTTCCCGAGCGACAGCATCATTAATTGTTCGTGGCAGTTCTAAAATTGCAGAAAAGACAAAACAGAAGGTATTGAATTCAATGTATGAGCTAGGCTACGTGTATGACAGAGTTGCTGCCAATATGCGTTCACAGTCTTCTTCGACAGTTGGATTAATTATTACCGACATCGCGAATCCATTTTACGCAGAACTACTTAGAGGTGTTCATCATTCATTAGAAGAAGCAGGTTATACTGTATTCCTTGGTACTACTTTTGACTCGGATATGAAACAGGAACAGCTTATATCTAGAATGCTCGAACATCGAGTTGGTGGGATCATTTTATGTCCTGTTTCAGAAAGCTCTAAAAATAGTATTGAACGGGTAAAGTCGATCGATATCCCACTTGTTTTAGCGGTGAGGGAAATTGAAAACGTTACCTGTGATTATGTAGGAATTGACTACGAAGTGGGAGCTCAAATGGCTGTAAACCACCTAATTCATAGAGGGCATAGAAGAATTGCTTTTCTTGGCGGAACATCCCATTCAACTGCTTGGAAGGAAAGGCGGAATGGGTATTGTAGTGCGTTAAAACAAGCGGGTTTAGACATCGATGAGACACTTATTGTGGAAAGTCCGGTTACTAGAGAAGGTGGAATGGGAGCAATTCGTAAAGTGTTATTCCAGGCGAATCCGCCTACGGCTGTCTTCTGTTTTAATGACTTAGTTGCACATGGTGTCATGCTTGGATTAAACGATGCGGGGTTAAAACCAGGACAAGATCTCGCTGTTGTTGGTTTCGATAATAATAATGAGGCACCATTATATAATCCTCCACTAACAACCGTTTCATCATATGCTAGACTTATAGGCTCACAGGCGGCAATTCTGCTTCACCAAAGAATTGTCAATCAAGATCGTGAAAACCAACGAATTATCTTGCAGCCTGAACTGGTAGTAAGAAAGTCCTCGTAACTGATTGTTGACAAAAGGTAGTGAGAAGCCCTTCTCGCTACCTTTTTTGTTTGGGAATGGTGGGAAAAAGGCTGATTTCCGCTCCGGGCGCTTGCTTTCCGGGGGGGCGGGCGGTGAGCCTCCTCGTCGCTGACCCTCCTGCGGGGCCCCGCCCGCGTCCACCCAGAGTGGAAATCTACCTAGACTTATTCCTATTTTTATATGATAAAGCTTAGTTGATAGGCGATAAGTATACATATAATCATAAAAGAAATGGCGAATAAAATATTCCATATTCCCATTCGATAAGAATTTAGTTTTAACTGATCAGCTAATAGTGATACGGATAAGTTAAAAGGACTATACATGACGGATGCTAGGCTACAAGTGATCAGTACAACGGCCAATGAGACTGATGAAATGCTCGGTAAAAGTGGATGGAGTAAAGTTGCTAAAAGTGTAAGAGACACCAAAGGATGAAAACCAATAAGAGATAATACAAGAAAATATCCACCAATTACTAAATAAAGCAATAACCTATGATCTGAAGTTTCTACAAATAGAGTTTGCAAAAAATAAATTAACGTAGATTTCGAAATCATTCCTACCAAGAACCCTGCACTTAAAAACATAAAATAATAATTGGAAAGCCCTTTTGTTCTTTCTATCCATTGTGGAACGGCAACTTTACTATACCTTTTCCCTATACCAACGAAGGATGCCCATAGAAAGGAAATTGGAATGATCATTAATACCATAGAAAAAAGAAAGCCCTTATCAAGGAACCGTTGAACTACCGTAACAACTAATACAAGGATCAGGAGCAATAGGATTAATTCAATAATTTTTTTATATGTTTTTGCTAGATTTATCTGGTCGTTATTTTCGACTTCTATTACCGATCGTGAATGTTTAACATGAGACAGAAGCCAATCGATTAAAATAAACAATAGGACGATTGAAATAATTATTGGAAAAAATTTAAAATAATCGGTATTTGTAATGTCTAGAGATGTCACAACCATAACTTCAAGTGGATTCCATACAAGACAAAGCGCATATGCACGTAAAAGGTTTTGTGTATAAAATTTTTCTTGGCTTTTTTTGGGAATTTGCTGAAGAGTTTTTTTTAAGGAGTTTCTTAGTATTGGAATGGTAGCGATGTTTAAAAATAGTCCTAAAAGATGGCAAACAAGAAAACTCCTTCTGTATAGTTTACTTACGTTCTTAATTCCTTGCTGAAGTAATAAATTCAGATTTTTATCATATTTACCCACTCGAATAAGAGTATTTATAAAGGGGAGAACCAAAAAAAGGGAGAGCATTCCTAGCATTGACTCAAAATGCAAAAATAGATGATACCAGGGAAGATCATTTTTTAAGATGTTGATGAAATATAAACAAAGCCCTATAGATAGAAAGACCAATCCAGAATACAGATAAATTCCTGATGCATGAAAAAAAGCGACGATTAATCCAATGATAGCTACCATACCAGTAATAAAAGGGAGCACAGCACTGGATGTAAAGTTGGATGCAATATACAAAATGATAAGAATTACATATACATAGAATCGCATTGGATTAGGTAACTCCTTTATTATTAGAACGATCTAATTCTTACTAAATAATACTAAACCTCATCATCAACGTCCATAGTTTTTTAAATTATTGGGAAAATTCAGTAAATGTGTTTGCAAACAATCGGAAATCATGTATTATTATGGTAACGCTTTCTTTATTGCTGTTACCATGGTTAAAAGGTGGGGATCTAACTTAACATATTTTTTTATATTTTATTAGATCGATATAATTACTCTTTTTCAGTTTTTGTACAGTAAGAACTATTAAGCAAAGGAGTGAAAGTATGAACAATCTAACCGAATTCGCGCTACCTTCAAGGGCTTATATTTGCGAAGTTGCTCCTCGTGACGGATTCCAAGCTGTAAATCAATGGATTCCTACAGAAGAAAAAGTATCAATCATTCGATCGTTAGCAGAAACAGGGGTTACTACAATCGAGATTACGTCGTTTGTTCATCCAAAGGCAATACCTCAGTTAAAGGATGCTACAGAGGTTGTCAGTTCATGTAATGACTTAAAAAATATTAAATTTAGAGCATTAGTACCAAACGTAAAAGGAGCAGAAAGAGCCATTGAGGCAGGCATAAAGAAGATAAAACTCATGTTATCTGCCACTGACTCACATAGTATCTCTAATGCCAATTGTAGAACGGAAGAAGCTCAGAATGGTTTTTATCCGATCATTGAATTAGCACAGAAAAAAGGGATAGAGGTGGGAGGGTCTATATCCGTAGCCTTTGGATGCCCGTTTGAGGGGAAAGTTCCTCAGGAAAGAATAAATCAGATTGTTTATAGATACGAATCTATGGGTGTCAAAGAAATTTCATTGGCGGATTCCACTGGTGCTGCAAATCCAAAGCAAGTATATGAAATGCTTGGTTATTTACGTAATACTTTTCCCGATATTTTATTTACTTTGCACCTTCATAATACAAGAGGTCTTGCGATTGCAAATGCGGTTAGTGCGTTGCAGCAGGGAATTGTTCATTTTGATAGTTCGATAGCCGGACTTGGAGGATGCCCATATTTACCTGGAGCAACAGGAAATGTCGCGACCGAAGATCTAGTTTATGCTTTTCATGAAATGGGGGTTGAGACGGGAATTGATCTTAATAAGGTTATCCACACTGCAAAGGCTGTAAATCAGAAGCTAGGATGCGACAGTGAAAGCTATATGTTGAAAGCTGGTCCATCTTCTCATTTACACACAAAGGTAACGAGTCAACGGAAAATAGAAAAATAAATGGGTAACGAGATTAGTCTTGGTATGTTGGGGAGGGAAATGATGACAAGACCATTTTCAATTGCGCATCTTACTGCACTAAATTGTACTCCAGCTGAAATCATTCATATTGCTTCTAGAGTGGGTTATGATTTTGTTAGTCTTCGGCCAATTTATATGGGGTTACCGGGAGAGCCCAATTATGACCTTGCAAACAATAAACAGATGATGAGAGATACAAAGGCAGCACTTGCAGACACAGGTTTGAGGTTACTGGATATTGAGTTAGCTAGAATTTTTGATGGAATGGATCCATTGAACTACTTGCCAGCTTTTGAAGTTGCTGCAGAGTTAGGTGGACGCCATGTTCTAAGCAGTATTTGGACAGATAACCGGAATTATGCGATTGAGAAATTTGGAGAAGTCTGTGATCTTGCTAAACAATTTGATCTTACAGTTGAACTTGAATTTGTACCCATAGCAAGCGTCAGGACTCTTGCAGATACGCTTGATATTCTTCATTCTGCAAATCGATCTAACGCTGGAATTATGATCGATACACACCATTTTCACCGTTCAGGAGATCAACTTGAGGACCTCCAAAAAATTCCTAGTTCTTACTTTCGTTACTTCCACCTATGCGATGCTCCTTCTCAACCACCAACATCAGTTGATGAAATGAAGCGGATCCTAAGGGAGGAACGTCTTTATGTTGGCGAAGGGGGAATCGATATTGCTGGTATCGTAAACAGTATACCAGTGAATACACCATGCTCGATTGAAATGCCAAATATTAAACGAGTAAAAGAGCTAGGTTATGAAGAGTACGCGCGACGCTGCTTGGAAACAGCAAAAGAGTTTCTTTCTATTCATACAACCGAAGAGAAATCGTTACGTGAAAAAATCGGTCTGTAATTTTCTGATTAATTTATATTTTCAGTAATATAGAAAATATTTGATTGCTATTCTTTGGAACAAAAGGTACTATTATGTTAACGCTTTCTTTTTTTTAGATCGATCTAATTATTTTGGGTGGTGGTTATTTATGTGGGGATTACATTTGAAAAACCCCGGGGAACTAGAACTAAAAGAATTTCCAGTTGAATCCCCTCTTAAAGAAAACGAAGTTAGAATTAAACTCATTTATGGTGGTATCTGTGGTTCTGATATTGGTGTTTATAAGGGAAAGATTGGTCACGCGAAGTACCCGGTTCGACCTGGTCACGAGTTAGTAGGGAGAGTTATTGAGGTCGGTGAAAAGGTCGATCTTCCCACTGGAACAAAGGTTGTTGTTACACCTAATACTTTTTGTGGCGAATGTGAGAATTGTCAAAGAGGTTATCGAAATATTTGTTCTTTTAAGGAATCTCTTGGAGTCAATGTGGATGGGATATTTTCAGAAGAGATTACCATTTCATCAAAGTATGTCCTTCCAATTCCTGAGGAATTACAAGATGAAAAAGCAGTGTTAATTGAACCATTCGCCGTTATAACCCATGCTTTTGAAAAAGCTTTTATTACAAAAGGTACAACTGTAGGAATCATTGGTTGTGGCACGGAGGGAATGCTTTCAATCGCTTTAGCCAACTTTCTTGGAGCGAAGGTTACTGCGATAGATATTTACCAATCAAAGCTTGAAAAAGTAAAAGCTGCTTTTGGAGTTAATACCGTTTTAGCTCATGAAGTGAAGGACGAAAAGTTTGATGTTGTAATTGAAGCGGCTGGAGTAAAACAGGCTGTAGAACAAGCGGTACGAGTGGTTAAACAAGGGGGATCCGTCATTTTAATAGGTCTAACTCCAGAAGCAACTCTGCCAATTGTACAGATTGTAAGAAATGAAATTACGATTCATGGATCAATTATTTATAATTTTCCAGAAGATTTTTCCAAGTGTGTAGACTATCTGCTTAATGATGATTTTGATGTAAAGCCAATTATTTCTAATATTTTCCCTCTTAAAGAGTTTAAAAAGGCATATATTTACGCCATCTCAGGTCAGTGCGGCAAAATATTATTAGATTTCAAAGGAGGCCATATATGAAACAGTTAATATCTTATCAATTGGTAAATTATCTCGAAGAAAGAGGCATTGAACATATTTTTGGACTTTGTGGTCACACAAATATTGCCGTACTTTCTGCTTTAGAGAATAGCAAAATTAAGTTTGTGAATGTTCGACATGAGCAAATTGCCGCGCATATGGCTGATGGCTATGCGAGGGTAAAGAAAAAAGCAGCCGTTCTTTTAAGCCACTTAGGTCCAGGACTCACAAACGCGGCAACGGGAGTGGCGAATGCAGCTTTGGATTCAATACCAATGGTTGTTATTGCTGGCGATGTACCAACTCATTACTACGGCAAGCATCCACATCAAGAAGTGAATTTACATGGTGATGCAACTCAATATGAAATCTATCGTCCTTTTGTCAAAAGAGCATGGAGGGTCGATAGTGCACATCTCTTTCCTGAGATTTTAGAAAAAGCTTTTCAACTAGCTGAAAGCGGCAATCCAGGCCCAGTCTTAATCTCCGTCCCAATGGACATTTTTTCAAAAGAATTAGAAACCTCTTACTTTGAAAAGCAGAAGCTGAATGCAAAGAATCTTTATAAGCCATCAATTGACAACGAAACAGCAAAGAAAATCATCCAAACGCTAGCTGAAGCAAAAAGTCCGATCTTTTATGTAGGTGGAGGGATCTTATTAGCTGATGCAGCAGAGCAGCTTAGAGAACTAGTAGATCGATTGAATATGCCTGTAGCCCATTCCTTAATGGGGAAAGGCGCAGTTTCTGATGATCATCCATTGACTCTAGGTATGACAGGTTTTTGGGGAACTAAATTTATAAATGACAAATGCAAGGCCGCAGATTACGTCTTAGGTTTAGGTACTCGCTTTGCCGAGGCAGATAGTAGTTCATGGGAACCGGAATACACGTTCAACTTCCCTCCAACGAAATTAATACAAATAGATATTGATCCGAGTGAAATTGGAAGGAACTACCCAGTAGAAATTGGTGTAGTAGCCGATTTAAAACAGGCCTTAACCGTGTTAAATCGAGTAGCCGAAGAAATGTTTCCATACGGGGTACAACGTGATTCCCTTGATACATTAAAAGAAGAAATTGTGAAAAATCGGAATGAGTTCAAGGAAAGCAATCGAAAGTTTATTGAAGATGAATCATTCCCAATGATGCCACAACGAATTGTTGACGAAGTACGTCAAGTCCTCCCTAAAGATGCTCTTATTACAACGGATGTTGGGTGGAACAAAAATGGAGTAGGTCAGCAGTTTCCTATCTATGAGGCAGGGTCCATTCTTACTCCTGGAGGATACGCTACGATGGGATTTGGAGCACCAGCAGCACTCGGTGCAAAAATTGCAGCACCAAATCGAATCGTTGTTTCATTAGTGGGTGACGGTGGTTTTGGTCAAAATCCAGCTGTATTAGCAACAGCAGCAGAGGGAAATATCCCGGTTGTTTGGGTCATTATGAATAATTTTGCATTCGGCACTATCGCAGGTCTGCAAAAAGCTCATTTTGGTACGACTTTAGGGACTGTCTTCCAAAAAGATGGAGAACCTTACTCTCCAGATTATGCAGCAATTGCAAGAGCTTACGGGGTGGAAGGGATCAAGGTTCAGTCTGCAGGAGAATTCAAGCCAGCATTAGAAAAAGCCATTAAAGCGAATAAGCCAGTCGTTATTGATGTAGCGATGCTGAATAACCCAGTACCTACCGATGGACATTGGAACATTATGGACATTTATTCTCCTGGGAAAAGTGTACACCACGTTTCTGTCTGATAAATAAGGAATTTAATAATTCTGCTAAGCTGAAATAAGATCGATCTACTAAGCTATCAAATTTGTAGGAGGTAATGTTATTGTCTACCAATGCAGTCAAAAAACAAACCGAACTCACGGAAGAACAACAAAAGGAATTAGATCTTGCGTTTGAGAAAGCAAAAAAGGCAATGGATATGATTGAGTCTTATAGTCAGGAAAAGCTGGATCGCTTATGCCAGGCAGTCGCATGGGCAGTATCCAATAAAAAAACTTTTACTGAATTAGTTGATATGGGAATTGAGGAAAGTAAGCTAGGTGACCGTGTGAGTCGAATGGGAAAACGAATGAAAATTCGAGGGATTTTACGAGATGCCCTTCGACAAAAAAGCGTGGGTGCTATTGAGGAAATACCTGAAAAAGGAATTGTAAAATATGCGAAGCCCGTAGGTATTATCGGTTCGATTGTGCCAACAACGAATCCTGATCTAACCCCAGCAGGTACGGCTATTTATGCAATTAAGGCACGAGATGCTGTTATCTTTTCACCGCATCCTCGTTCGAAAAAAACTACTTTTGAAACTGTTAGGCTCATGAGGGAAGCGCTTGAGAAGGAAGGAGCACCAGCTGATCTTCTTCAGTGCTTAACATTAGTTAATATACCAATGACAAAAGCACTCATGTCAAGGGCAGACCTAGTCCTTGCTACGGGTGGGAAAGATATGGTCAAAAGTGCGTATAGTTCAGGGACACCGGCTTACGGTGTAGGAGCCGGTAACTCAACGATGATCATTGATGATACAGCTGATGTGAAGGAAGCGGCACTAAATACCATGCTTAGTAAAACATCAGACTTTGGTTCTGGTTGTTCAGCAGATGGAAATTTAATTATTAGTGACAAAGTATATGAGGCAATGCTAGAAGAATTGGTGAATGTGGGTGGCTACTTAGCAAATGATGACGAAAAAGCTAGCCTTCGTTCTGTTATGTGGGATGCAGAGGGGCATCGTCTTCCTAACACGGTCGCTGTTGCTCCGCAACAATTAGCTAAAGAAGCGGGCTTTTCGATTCCTGAAGATCGAAAATTCATCATTGTAAAAGGCGATCAAATCGGAAAAGAATACCCTTATTCAGGGGAAAAATTAACCACATTGTTAGCGGTGTATAAATATGAAGGTGAGTTTGAACATGCACTTGATATGATGAGAGCCATTTATGAAGTGGGAGGAAAAGGACATTCATGTGGTATTTACTCGTTTAACGACGATCATATTCATCGCCTTGGATTAGCGGCACCGGTGAGCCGGATTATGGTTCGCCAAGCCCAGTCAAAAGCAAACGCTGGTTCGTTTACGAATGGTATGCCAATGACATCAAGCCTTGGTTGTGGAACATGGGGAGGAAATATCATCTCAGAGAACGTGAATCTTAAGCATTATATGAACTATACTTGGGTGTCGAAACCAATTCCAGAAGATAAACCTTCTGATGCAGAGTTATTTGGTGAATTTTTTGATCCAGAGCTAGAAAAATAAGATCGTTAGATAGATAAAGAGGCAGACTCGTAGAAACAATAAATTGTGACTTTTGAGTAGCCTCTTTATTTTCATCTATAATACCTCTACTTGAAATTTAAGGAGGTGATGCTAAATGTAGATAAAATTGAAAGCGTATACAATTATTGAGAGCTACAGAGTTTTCTATACTTAACTATCCTATTTACACCATTACTAACGTTACAAGGGTGTTGTTAGGGGGTAACAGAAGCGATTCAGTAATGTACGTAAAAGGTAAATATGAGGAGGAAGATGATGTCTAAACTGAGGAAACAATTTAAGATTTTCTTAGCATTGATTATGGTCGTCATGTTAGTACCAAGCTCTCCATTTGCATCTGCTGCAATTGGAGACAACATTACAAATGCAGAGTTTATCGGAAAGATTTCTAACTATTTCGCGTGGCCACACCCTAGTGATTACAACGATATTTGGAAAGCACCACTTAAACAGTTTAATGACGTAAAAACGACAGATCCTTTGGGGAAGCAGATAGAGGCAGCTTATGAGGAAGGTATTATAAGTCCTGATGCTTCAGGTAACTTCAATCCAGATAGTGAGATTTCTCGAGAAGATGCAGCTGTGATACTCGTAGATGCATTTAAAATCGCAGAGTCCGATCAGGCTGCACCTTTTACAGACTATGAAATGATAAGTTCAGAGGCTAGAGGAAGCGTCAATGCCTTAGTAGAATTAGGTTATATGACTGGAAAGACAGCAAAGCTATTTAAGCCTAATGAGCCTATTAAAAGATCTGAGGTAAATCGAATATTTGATAAGATTACAAGCACGATGGTCACTCCAGTCCAAGCACTTCCAAAACAAAATACACTTGCTCCAAGAAGATACGTTAAACTTTATACTCCAACTCCAGGTGCAACCATCTATTACACAACTGACGGTTCAACTCCAACTACATCAAGTCAAATATATTCAGTAGAGTCAAAAGGTCATATAAATGAAATGTTAAGTAATAGTCAATTACCTGAGCGAACAGTGGTATACAAGGCTATTGCAGTAAAGGATGGCATGATCACAAGTCCAGAACAGACTTTCACTTGGAAACTCTATCGTCCGGCCGTTGCTGATTTTCAGCATACTCTTATTCAGGAAGGCACAAGTACTAGTCCAGCCATATA
This sequence comes from Robertmurraya mesotrionivorans, assembly GCF_050971805.1. Classification (NCBI taxonomy): domain Bacteria; kingdom Bacillati; phylum Bacillota; class Bacilli; order Caryophanales; family Bacillaceae; genus Robertmurraya; species Robertmurraya mesotrionivorans. The sequence goes on from NZ_JBPCCH010000005.1 coordinate 198,261, forward strand.
CCAAATATACAATGATTCAGAGTCTGTTCGTCCGATGGCTTGGTATATAGAAGGGCAGGATAAGGGTATTTTATTCGATGCATTACAAACTAGATACGATGTTAAAAACTTAAAAGAATATATTGATCAAAATATTTCTAGAAAACCTTACTCAGTAGTCGTTGGGCACGCACATGGAGATCATATGGCACAAGTACCAAACTTTATTGACGATCATGAGGTATTTATCAATGAAAGAGGTTGGGCAGCCATTGGGGTGCAAGTCCTAAACAATAGCGAACACCAGGCAAAAATAAAAAATGTCGACGAGGGTGATGTGATTGACATAGGCGGAAGTGAACTACATGTATACGCTTTGCCTGGGCACGACCACAGTGATATTATCCTACAGGACAAGAAAAACGGTTTAGTATTCGCTTCTGATATTTACGGCTGTACCCGAGCAGGTTCTGCGGATAACGTGAATGTGTCTGGAGTTCGTACAGACCTATTCCTCTCACTGGTTCAACAAACGTATTCAAACTTGAAAAAAGATGGGGGCAAGATTACCAAGATTTTTACAGGTCACGACGAATCATCCCTTCAACCTAGTCACCTAGGGTTATATGAAGCTGCCGTGCAGCAGGTAATTGATAAAGGAGAAGCGGGTACTTCTCCAACTCTACGTGGCAATAATGATGCTCCAAATAGCAGGACAACAATTATTGGTGACATGTGGAAGGATGGAACCAACTGGATTGCCATAAAACTACCTGGAATAAAAGGTGACAATACTGAGTATTTAACATCAGCTCCTATTAATTACAATGGTGAAGGCGGTTACTTGAAATATTCTGTCCTTTCTAATATTGAATTTGAAGGTGGGGAACTGGTCGGTAAAACAGTACAGTTTGCACCGGATTCTAGACCATTCTTATGGGCAGGTGAGACAATGACGGTAAGCAACTCCTTGCCAAATAAATTTGACCCATGGTCTTATAACTATACAGTTAAAGTGCCTGAGGCTAATGATGAAATAACCGTTATTCCTACAACCATGTCTACTAAAGTAAAGTCAATCAGAATTAACGGCAAAAAAGTAGATTATCGTTCAGCCAATAAGGTGGCGGTTTCGAATGGCTCCGTTATTAAAATTGAAATAGTAGCACCTGACAAAGTAACAACAAGTACCTATACCTTCAAGGTAGAAAAATATTAAATGTCTTCGTAGGAACCATATAGTACTAGAATGGTTCCTACGATACTCATATGTTAGGAGTGAAATATGATGAATGGTAAAAAAATCATGTTTTTAATGGTGATTTCATTATTGATACTAAGCATTGTCATGCCTGTTTCAGCTGCATCAATAAATAGTAAGAATGCTATTAAACTAGAAGCAACCTCCTTAGATGGAATGGAAAAACCAGCTATTGATATTACATTAGGTAACAAGTTGCCATTAAACGGGTATTTTACTCGGAATGTTACTGTCGGTGATGAGACGCGTACGGTAAAAATCTATGTAGCGCCAGAAACGACTATCCGAGATTACTTCACGGTCATAGCTGCTCCAGATGATATGACAACAGAAGAGTTCCTTCTCAAAAGCGGATGGCTGGATATTGCGGATAAGAAATCAGAAGGATTGTTCATACTAGAGCCTGGTGTGAATGGTTGGGGAAGTGCGGAAGAAGAACTTGCCTATATTAATGAAGCAGTAAAGGTATTAAAAGATACTAAGTATTACAATACTTTTGGTGTCTTTTATTTAGCCGGATATGGAGACGGAGGAACAGCACTTCAAGCTTGGGCGATGCAAAATCCACTCTTTGTCATTAGCTCCGTTTTTGTAGAAACAGAAGATCTTGATTCAGAATTTATTCGGGAAACAGGAGAAAAGACTTTTGTTGAAAATAGAGAGATTTCTTACTCTGAGGTTCCTGTTCCTACTTGGTTTGTAAATGATAACCCAAGTTCCGTAGAAAACTTAGTCGAATACTGGAAAGGTGCTAATGACACAGTTGCATCGGGAGAGAAAGGATCAACAGAGGGATTGATGGGAAGTACCGTCTATATACAAAAAGAAGATTCTACTAGTATTGTCACTTCTTACAGCGATGTACGTTCCAAAGTGGCAGTTCTTGATCAAGGCGGAAATGGAGTGTATAAGACGGGTTTCACCAAGAAAGTTTATGATTTCCTTTCTTACTATACGCGCTATGACAACACAACCGTTAACGGCAATGTACTAGGTGTAAGACCTGATTACGAAAAAATGGGTGTTGAAATCAAGGAAATGAATTTGGATGGATATACTCGCGAGTATTTAGTTTATGTCCCGGATTCTGCACCTGAGGAGAACATTCCGGTAGTCTTCGTTCTTGCAGGAAACACGCAAACGGCACGAGTATTCTTTGACGCCAGCCATTGGTGGGAGGTAGCAGACAAACACGGATTTATGCTTGTTATGCCTAGTGAACAATACAATTCATCGACAGAAGTAACATGGAATGTTAACTACTCAACCAATAAGCAAGATGATTTTGTCTTCCTTGAGGAAATAGTTAAGCAAATTGACAAAGATTATAACGTTGATCCTGGGAAGCGATATTTAACTGGTCAATCTCTTGGCTCAATGTTCACGAACTATGCGAGTGCCGTCATGCCCGAATACTTTACTGCTTTTGGTTCAACTTCTGGTCCGCTTTTAAGACCTATTGAAGGGAAAAATGATAAAGTACCGTTTTATCTGCTCTTTGGTGAATATGATATTTGGAGTTGGGACCACAAGATTCCAGGACAAACAAATACTACTGTGCAATATTGGCTGGATAGAAACGAACTCGGTGAGCTGAGCGATTCTATTGTTACCACAAAGGACAGATATACCACTTACACTTGGTACGATAACAATGAAACACCGATGTACAAATATACTCAGACAAAAGATAGAGCCCATAACTTCATTGTGTCAGAAGTTTGGGAACTATGGGAAAACTGGTTCTCTCATTGGGAAAAGGATGTAGAAGGAAACCGTCATTATACGGAGTAATTCCAGAACAATTATTTACCATATAGAGGAAGCTATGTTATACTAATGTTACCAAATAGAAAGGGATGATGGGTGAACGATGAAGAACTAATCTTATTTTAAAACGATTGAAATTTCATATTTCAAATCAAAAAAATAGGATTAGTCTGCCCATTATCTATACGGTTCTTAGCTTTTTACGGAAAAGCTTTATTTGATTATGGTATGAAACGACTAATCCTTCCAATTTAACTGGGAGGATTTTTTTATTCTCCCTGTAAACCGAGGGGATGAAATAATGAGAGAACTTTTTAAATGTAAAGATGTTAGCTATGAAATAAATGATGTGACCCTTTTTAAAGATGTAAATGTTCATGTTCATGAAGGAGACGTCATAGGGATTATTGGAAAAAATGGAGCTGGGAAATCAACCTTACTTCATGTTATATACAACCATTTAGCTCCCACTAAAGGAAGTATTCAGTGGGTAGAAAGAAATGTGAAAATGACTTTAGTCGAACAAGAAACGGAAGTCTTTTCTGGGGAGGAAGAGTCACACGTTTTTAATAAAAAATGGATGGTGCCAACACACACTGATTTTTCCAATTTAAGTGGAGGAGAAAGGCTAAAGCTTCGATTAGCACATGGCTTTTCAAAAGAATCTGACCTTTTGTTATTGGATGAACCAACCAATCATTTAGATGAACAGGGCACACAGCTTTTGATTGAGCAAATAAAAAATTATAAAGGTTCGATTATTCTTGTTTCTCATGATCGGTATTTTTTAGATAAAGTAGCTACAAAAATTTGGTCTATTGAAGGGACTAAAGTTTTTGAACAGAAAGGAAATTATTCTAGTTATATGTTAGCTCGCGAACAGAAAAGGCAATCACAGCAGCGAGAATATGAGAAGCAACAAAAAATGGTCGAACGAATTGAAGCACAAATGAATGAGCTCACTTCTTGGTCACAGAAAGCACATTCACAGTCCACGAAAAAGGAAGGGTTTAAAGAATTTTATCGCGTAAAAGCAAAACGCATGGATGCCCAAGTCAAGTCCAAACGAAAGCGTCTTGAAAAAGAGTTAGAAAAAGCGAAAGTGGAGCGGGTTGAACCAGAGTATGATGTTCGTTTTACGATTGAAAATCATAACAAGGTTGGGAAACGGTTTCTAGAAGTGAAAGATTTGTCAAAGAATTTTGAAGGTAGAGTGCTATTTAACAACGTTAATTTTACACTTCTCCACGGGGAGAAGATCTCCATAACTGGTCCGAATGGAAGTGGTAAAACAACATTGTTAAAAATCATACTTGGTCAAGAACCGTCAGAAGGAGATGTATGGATTTCTCCAACAGCAACAATTGGTTATTTGACGCAAGAAGTGTTTGATTTACCATTAGAAAAAACACCAGAGGATCTTTTTTACAAAGAAACCTTCGATGCAAGAGGAAAAGTTCAAAATCTCTTGAAACATTTAGGTTTTACAGCTTCTCAATGGAAAGAACCGCTTCAAAATATGAGCATGGGTGAACGGGTAAAGTGTAAACTGATGGGATATATTTTAGAAGAAAAAGATGTGCTCATATTGGATGAACCAACTAATCATCTCGACTTACCTTCCCGCGAGCAGCTAGAAAGGACTTTGGCAGAGTATAATGGTACGTTAATAATTGTTTCTCATGACCGTTATTTATTGGATAAGACGACGAATACAAAACTTGTTATGAGTAACATGACGATTCAAAAGAAACTTAGTGACGTACCACAAAAATTAAGTAATCTAGACGAATTGCGGCTAAAGCTTGAAACCGAGAGACAAGAAGTTCTAGGAAAACTAAGCTTTATGACGACTAAAGATCCAGCATATAAAGAACTTGATAGTAGATTTAATGAACTGACACGAAAGTTAAAAGAGCTTAATTGAAGTAAAAACTAAGAGAGCCTTTCATATAGAGAGGCTCTTCCTAGAGCTCATACTTGTAATCAGTATAGAGTAAATATTACAATACATATGGAATCATGCTATAATCCTGATTTAAATACCTAATAATCGAAGCTTTAAAAAATAAGTTTCTGAAAAATTAAAAAATGTTATAATAGTATTGTTATACAAATTTGTGAGGTGGCGAACATGCAACGAACTGCAGAAAATATTTCAGAACAAAAAAAGGAAGAGACTATGGCTTATTCTAGAACAAATCCCTTTCAAGCAAAGGTCCTTAAAAATATTAATTTAAATGGCCCTGATTCTAATAAAGAAACAAGACATATAGAGTTGTCGTTAGAAACTTCTGGCCTTTCATACGTACCAGGAGATTGTCTTGGGATTTTTCCACAAAATGATCCTGATTTAGTTGCTTCTATTCTTGAAGAAATGAAGTGGGATGCAGAAACGCCTGTAATCATTGATAAAGCTGGTACAACACTACCACTGAAAGAAGCATTATCCACTCACTTTGAAATTACTTTATTAACAAAGAAGATTTTACAACAAGCTGCGGGTCTAACTGAGAACGAACAGCTAAAAAGGCTAGTAGCAGCTGAAAATATTGGTGAACTCAAGGAATATGTGGATGGGCGTGACTTACTTGATTTGTTACACGACTTTGGACCGTGGAACGGGACAGCTCAAGAAATAGTATCTCTATTAAGAAAATTACCACCACGTCTTTATTCTATCGCAAGCAGTTTTGTCGCTAATCCTGGGCAAGTACATTTAACAATTGGTGCTGTACGATATACAGCTCATGGTCGTGATCGTAAGGGAGTATGTTCAGTACAATGTTCAGAACGTCTTGAAGAAGGCGATACAATTCCTGTATTTATTCAACAAAACAAGCACTTTAATCTACCTGAATCTGGCGAAGCAGATATTATTATGGTTGGACCAGGAACAGGAATTGCTCCGTTCCGTTCATTCATTCAAGAACGTGCAATCAATAAAGCAGAAGGTAGATCTTGGTTGTTCTTTGGAGACCAGCATGCGGCAACAGATTTCTTATATAAAGAAGAGTTAGAGGGCTATGTAAAGGAAGGCTCTTTAACAAAATTAGAGACTGCGTTCTCTCGCGATACAGAACAAAAGGTGTATGTACAACACAAAATGCTTGAAAATAGTAAGGAAATTTATGAGTTGCTTGAAAAAGGTGGTTACTTCTACGTTTGTGGAGATAAGACCTATATGGCTAAAGATGTGCATGAAGCATTGATCACTATTATTGAAACAGAAGGTTCAATTTCACGTGAAGAGGCTGAAAGCTATTTAAATGAATTGAAAAAGCAAGGTCGCTACCAGCGTGATGTATATTAATTAATAGAAGAAGAGCTATTCGATCATTCGAATAGCTCTTTTTTAGTTGAATTTTTATATCCCTAGTTTCAGTTTAAGGAGACAAAAACTCTATTTTTGGAATAATATTTCTAAGGATAATCTTTTCATTTAAAATAGCGGTCATTTCTTACTTGACACTATCTTATTGTGATATTATAGTTACTTACATAAAGTAACTAAGTGGTAATTAATGAGGAGAATATGGTAATGCATGTGAAAAACTCAGGGATAGAAATTGGTCTATATACGCTTGGTGATATTGTACCAGATCCTCATACGGGAAAAGTGATTAGTCCAGGGCAAAGACTTAAGGAAATACTCGAAGCAGCAAAGCTTGCTGATGAAGCGGGGCTTGATGTTTTTGGGGTTGGAGAACATCACCGTTTAGATTATGCGATATCTTCTACCCCAGTTGTACTATCAGCAATTGCTCAACTAACTAAAAAAATCAAATTAACGAGTGCAACTACTGTTCTAAGTACCGTCGATCCTGTTCGTTTGTTTGAGGATTTTGCAACATTGGATTTACTTTCTGATGGACGCGCAGAAATCATTGCTGGACGAGGGGCTTTTTTAGAATCTTTCCCTCTCTTCGGTTTTGATATTAATGAATACAATGAACTATTTTTAGAAAATATGGATCTATTTTTACAATTAAATCAACAAGAGAAGATCACTTGGAATGGTCAATTTCGATCATCCTTATTGAACGCGGAAATTGCTCCAAGACCGATACAAGATAAGCTACCAATTTGGGTTGGTGTTGGTGGTTCACCAGAAAGTGCTGAACGTGCGGGGGAGCTTGGTGTTGGGATGGCTGTAGCGATTTTAAGTGGAGATTCGATGAAGTTTAAGCCATTAGTTGATTTATATCGACAAGCTGGTAGTAAGGCAGGTCACTCATCGGATAAACTAAGAGTAGGGGTTACAGGCCATGGGTATTTTGCAAGTACCACCCAAAAAGCAAGAGATGAATTTTACCCTTATTATTCTGTATACAAGTCATATGTCAATCAGCAGTTAGGCAAAACAGGAAAATTATCAAGAGATGAATTTGACCAATTGACGGATCCCGATACAGCCCTTTTTGTGGGTAGTCCGGAACAAATCGTGGAGAAAATTCTTCGTCAACATGAGCTTTTTGGCCATCAGCGCTTTATGGCTCAAATTGATATTGGTGGGTTACCGTTCGAAAAAGTAGCCGAAGGGATCGAGATATTAGCCACAAAGATAGCTCCTATCGTTAGGAGAGAAACAAGTAAATAAAAGTGAAAATAATGGTGAAAAGGGGTTACTTAGTTGACGCAGACAAAATTTGATTCAAAAGTTCTTTCTGTTTTAGAAGACAAAATTCAATTAATTAAAACGGACAAAGGAGCCATTTATTTAGTTGGACCAATCAAACTACCTGTAAACCTTTACGGTGAAACAGTTGTTTTTCAATGGTATTGTTGGTTAAATTGTGATGAAGTAACAGAAGACTTCGAAAGAATCATCAATAAATTATCTTCCGTTAATTTAGCAGAACTACAACAATCGAGCGTTCTGGCATATGGAGATTTTTCTTATGAGGAAGATGCCATTATTCGAATGCATTCTATCTGTCACACGGGTGATATTTTTGGAAGCAAGAGATGTGATTGTGGATACCAATTAAAACAATCGATGAAAATGATCATTGACCATGGAACGGGTGCATTATTTTACTTAGCTAACCATGAAGGGAGAGGGATTGGTTTATTTAGTAAAGCAATGGCCTATATTCTCCAGGAAAATGGCTACGATACAGTCGATGCAAACGAAAGTCTTGGTTTTGTAGATGATTCAAGAAATTATTCAGATGCGATTCAAGTACTAAAGGCACTTCGCTCAAAACCAGTTACACTTATGACAAATAATCCGAAAAAGCTTGAAGCATTAAAAAATGCGGGGTTAACAGTCTCAGAAAGAAAACCATTGTGGGGAGATGTATCTGAATACAATGAAAATTATCTTCAAACAAAAATCAAACGATCTGGCCATTTAGAAGAAGAAGGGACTTGTCCAAATGACTAACGATGAATTTTATATGGACTTGGCATTGAATAATGCCATTGCCATGAAAGGACAGACGGATCCAAATCCATTAGTCGGGTCTGTAATCGTCAATAATAATCGGGTAGTAGGAATTGGGGCGCATTTAAAAGCAGGCGAACCACATGCCGAAATACACGCCATACGGATGGCTGGTGATCAAGCGAGAGGGGGAACAATCTATGTAACCCTTGAACCTTGCTCTCATCATGGGAGAACTGGTCCTTGTGCAGTCGCGATTGTAGAAGCAGGTATTAGGAAGGTGGTCATTGCTACCCTCGACCCAAATCCTGTTGTTTCAGGTAACGGTGTGAAAATCCTTAAGGATGCGGATATTGAAGTGGTTGTTGGGGTAGGAATGGAAAAATCTCAACGTATGAACGAAGTCTTTAATAAATTTATTGTTCAGAAAAAGCCGTTTGTTACATTAAAATCCGGGATTACGCTAGATGGAAAAATAGCCACACACACCTCAGATAGCAAATGGATTACTTCTGCAGAGGCTAGAGAGGACGTTCACCACCTTAGAAATCAAAATATGGCTATATTGGTAGGAGTAAATACAGTAATTAAAGATGATCCGGAATTAACTGCTCGTATCCCTAATGGACGTAATCCTATTCGAGTAATAATGGATTCTACATTAAAACTTCCCCTTGAATCAAAGGTTGTAACCGATAAGAAGGCAGAAACATGGATTTTCACTAGTGAAATCTACGATAGAGAAAAGAAACAAACATTAGAAAGCATGGGAATCACCCTATTTCACACATCTGGAAAAAAACAAGTAGATCCTAACGAAGTGGTAAGTATTTTAGGTGAAAAGCTTATATCTTCTCTACTAATTGAAGGTGGGGGAGGAATTAATGCGACATTCTTTGAAAATCATTTGATAGACAAAGTTGTTCTCTATATGGCTCCGAAATTAATCGGTGGGAGTTTGTCTCCATCGTTCCTTAAAGGGACTGGAGTAGATAAAATGAAGGATGCTGTGGAACTTTCAGATGCTTCGATCACCCAAATAGGGAAAGATTTTAAATTCGTTGGTTATCCAATTTATAAATGAGGGGAATGTTAAATAGGTTTTCAGTAGGGAATGTTCATTTTTGAAAGTGGGCATCTTTAATATCTGATATTTACTTATTTGCTCGTTCCTAGTTAAATATAGTAAAATGAATGGAGTTCATTCATTTTGAGGTGGTAATGATGAGTCACTCCAATGAAAAATATGATAAAATTTTACAAGCTGCCATTGAAGTTATTTCTGAAAAAGGTCTAGACAAAACATCTATTTCCGATATCGTAAGGAAAGCCGGAGTTGCCCAGGGGACTTTTTATCTCTATTTTCGATCAAAAAATGCTCTTATTCCAGCTATTGCTGAAAATTTACTCATGTATTCACTCAGCAATATAAAAAAGAGAGTAGTAGATACGTCATCTTTTTGGGAAAAAATAAAGGTGTTTATTGACGAAACGTACCGTATTACGGATGAGTACAAAGATGTGCTTGTTCTCTGTTATTCCGGTCTCGCATTAGAGTATTCTTTAGAAACATGGGAAACGATTTATACACCGTATTATCAATGGTTTGAGGATATCTTACAGCATGCGATTGTACATGAAGAAATTATTAGTAGTTTTCATGTAGAGTGGACATCAAAAATGATTATTAATCTCGTCGAAAATGCAGCAGAGCGTTTTTACATAGCTAAAGATCAAGACATGGAACTCCAAGACTCGAAAGAAGAACTTTTCCGATTCCTAGAGAGGTCATTATCAATAAAATGAGGAAATGATTTTATAAAAAACGACAAAAAACACTATTTTTGTCGTTTTTTATTTGCCTTATAGAATATATTCTTGATTAAAATACCTTGCAATCTCTTCCTTCATGAAATAAGATAGTCTCAATTGAAAGCGATTTCATTAAAGGTTTGTTTGAAGTATGTTAGAAAGTCTGACGAAGAAGTGGAAAGTCTAGAAAAGTATGAGTATATTAACTAAAAAGGTTTCTCCTTTTGTAGTTTTATGAATGACGTTCAGTCATTTATGAGTAAATAGGAGGGAGGTCACAAAGTTTTTTAACTAGTAGAGATGAGTATATGTTTATAATTATCTAAATATTCAAAATTATATGTTTGATTGGGGGAAGATACATGCCGGCTGAAAGAATTGAATTAAGAAGGTCACTTAAGCTATCGCATATTGTGTTAATGGGTATTGGGTATATGACACCAATGGTTGTTTTCGATACCTTTGGTATTGCTTCCGAAGCTACAGCAGGTCATGTTCCTACAGCATATATCCTCGCCTTGGTTGCGATGTTGTTAACGGCACTTAGTTATAAACAAATGATTCAAGTTTATCCAACCGCTGGATCTGCTTATACGTACACTCAAAAGTCAATTAATTCACATTTAGGATTTTTAGTTGGATGGGCAGCGCTAATGGACTATTTATTTTTACCAATGGTCAATGCCCTTATATTTCAAATCTATTTATCTTCTATCTTTCCAGCGGTACCTGAGTGGATATGGGTGGTTGGATTTGTTATGGTGGTGACCTTCTTTAACTTAATGAGTGTAAATTCAACGGCAAACTTTAATACTTTCTTAGTTATTCTTCAAGGAACGATTATTTTATTGTTTATTGGAGTCGCTATTAAATATTTATTAAGTGATGGCGGTGTAGCACAAGCATTTTCCATTCAGCCATTTTTTGAACAAGGGATAGATTCATCGCTTCTTATTGCAGGAGCGACGTTAATGTGTTTTTCTTACTTAGGATTTGATGCGGTGGCTATGCTAGCAGAAGAGACACCTAACCCGAAAAAGACGATTCCAAAGGCCATTTTTCTTACTGCGTTACTAGGTGGATTGATGTTTATTGTCACCTCGTATTTCATTCAGCTCGTTTTTCCTAATCCACAAGACTTTACTGACCTAGAAGCATCATCTCCAGAAATTGCTACCTCGATCGGAGGATCTATTTTTCAGATTATCTTTATTGCTGGGGGAATAGCTGGCACACTTTCATCTGGTATTGCTTCACATGCAAGCGTTTCGAGACTGTTATATGTTATGGGGAGAGATAAGATCCTACCTGAGAGAATCTTTGGATATGTACATCCGAAGCTTAGAACTCCAGTTTTAAACATTATTATAGTAGGAATTGCTTCTCTATCGGCGATTTTTTTCAGCCTGGCAACTGCTGCTTCATTTATTAATTTTGGAGCTTTAATTGCTTTTACATTTGTAAATTTATCAGTCATTGCACATTATGCCTTTAAAAACAAACAGTACACAACACTAAAGGGCTTGTTTTCATATGTCATTATGCCATTGCTAGGTGCGGGTGCAATTTTTGTTTTGTGGTTAAACCTTGAAAAGAGTTCTATTATTCTTGGTGCCACATGGCTTGCCTTCGGACTTTTGTACCTAATATATCTTACGAGAATGTTTACTAGAAAGGTTAGTAATATAGAATTTAATGAAATGGAAGAGCTTGAGCCAACTACGTTAATTAAGATGTAAGAGCTTTTATGAAATAGAAGGGGTGCGAGAAGAACACCATGCACCTACACGGAATAACAACTCCCCTTCCTAATTGTAAAAATTTAGAGATATTCACTTGATATTTTTTTACTTTTCACTTATATTCAGATTATTAAAAATAATTATGCGTCATATTCTTTTTTTAAGTACCATAATGAATGACAGTCATTCATATCTATTAACAGAAAGTCGAGGCGATAAAATGAACATGTTACATTTTTTGATTCCAGTACTCCTTTCAATGAATCTAATCTTAATTGTGATTCAACCATTCAAAATAAATTACAGGAGGAAAATAAAAAATGAAATATCCATTATCGCCCGAGGTCAAACCTGAATTTTGTACAACAGGATCTTTTGTGAGACTACCAGAACAAAGAGAGAATGCCAAACTAGCCATAATTGGCATGCCTTTTGATACAGCCGCTTCCTTTCGGGTAGGAGCGCGTTTTGCTCCGCAAGCTATCCGACAAGCATCTATGACTTTATTTCCATATCATCCTATTCACAAGGTGTATCCTTTTGATGAAACAAATGCTATTGATATCGGAGACGTTTCTGTCATCCCTCATAATATTCATAAAAGCTACGAACTTATGGAAGAAGCAGTAAAAGGGCTTATGGAAAAGGGGATCATCCCCATTGGACTAGGAGGAGATCATTCAATTACTCTTGCAAGCTTACGTGCCGCAGCTAAAGTCCATGGACCCGTAGCATTGATTCACTTTGATTCTCACACGGATACATGGGATACTTATTACGAAGAAAAGTATTGGCATGGCTCTCCTTTTATTCGTGCACATGAGGAAGGTTTGGTTGATCCGTCCAAGGTCTTTCAAATTGGTATTAGAGGTACGCTCAACCATCCTGGTGACGTTCAAGAAAGCTATGAATTAGGGTATAACGTCATAACTACTCACGATCTTGAACAAATGGGATTTGAGAGCGTGCTTACAAAAATGCGGAATGTCATTGGTGATACTCCCGTCTTTCTAACCTTTGATATCGACTTTGTTGACCCCTCCTGTGCCCCAGGGACAGGTACGTTAGAGGTAGGTGGTTTCAGTAGTAGAGAAACATTACAAATGATTCGATCTCTTACTGGTTTCAACTATATCGGATTTGATGTGGTAGAGGTCTTGCCTCAGTATGATCAAACACAAATCACCGCTTTATTAGCAGCAACCATTGTGCATGATTTTGCTAGTTTGGCTGCTTTGAAGATAAAAGAGAAAAAGGAATAGAATGTGAGAGAGGGAGTCGATGTACTTCCTCTTTTTTTGTTGTTTGGAAAATACTGTTTATCTAATAAAAAATCTTGGGAATTTTCAGAAACTATGTTATTTTATTAAACATGAGTAAACGGTTACATTTATGTGGCAGGTGATAGAATGCGAATAACGTCTGAAGTAGCACATTCTATATTAGTAAAGCTTAAAAAACTAGTAAACTATAACATTAATATTATGAACAGTGATGGGGTGATTGTCGGGAGTACAGATTCCTCAAGATTAAATCAGATTCACCAAGGGGCATTAATGGTTTTTGATACAAAAAAAGCAATCTTTATTTATTCTGAAGATGAAGCGCATTTTCCTGGAGCAAAGCCAGGTGTTAATTTACCAATAGAAATACAGAAGAAAATTATTGGGTGTATAGGGGTTACGGGGGAACCGAATGATGTTATACAATTTGCTCAAATTTTGAAAGTAACTGTCGAAGTTATGCTTCAGGAAATGGAACTATTTAATCAACTACAATATGAGAATAAACTAGCGGAAAAATGGGTGTTGGATTTTGTGCATCCAAGTCACTTTCATGCTTCAAAACTTGAAGCAGATGGCTTGCATTATTTAAATCTTGATTTTCAAAAGAATATTAGTATTTTCCTTATTCGGTTTACTGATTTTTTACCAATTACGAAACATCAAGACATGGAGGAAGTGGTAAAGAACAGAAAGAAGAAAGACGAGCGTCTACATCAATTAAAAACACTTCTTCCTTCCATTGTTTTTTCTAGCTTTTTAGAGGACGATAACTGTATCATTGCCGTACCGCCATCAAAAACTAACTATCAAACTGCTGCTGATTCTATTCATACCTATTTTATAAACCAAGGAGTTAAGGTTAGAATTGGAATTGGTGGATCCTACACTGGAATAGAAGGGTATCGAAAATCCTATTTAGAAGCTTGTGATAGTTTAAAATTGCTCGAGAAGTTTACTAAACCTAACGGTGTTGCGCATATTTCTGATTGGGGAATTATTACTCTTTTTCAACAAGTACCTGAAGAAACGTTAAAGAGTTTTTATGCACAATACTTACCTGAAGAAGTTACCTTAAATGAGGAGCAGATACATACATTGGAAGTCTTATATAATAACGCATTAAACATGAAAGTTACTGCAGAGGAGCTTCATATCCATCGAAATACACTTTTATATCGGTTAGACAGTATTTCTAGAAAGACTGGTTTGGATCCAAAAAACTTTCATGATGCCTTACTATTAAGAGTGTTATTAGTAATAGAAAAATTAACCTTTAAATAATAGTTGTGCGGCTGCACAACTATTATTTTTATTTCTCAAGATATTTTGTGCGGGTACCCGATGATTTCACCTACGATTATATAGTTTAATTAAATTGTTCTAATATTCAGAGAAAAAGGTGGGACTATGAAAATTTTAGTAGCTCCAGATTCCTATAAAGGCAGTTTATCAGCCCTTCAAGTAGGGACAATTATCAAGGATGCCTTTAGTAGGGAACTACCAGATCTAGATGTAGAAATCATTCCAATGGCTGACGGAGGTGAAGGTACACTAGAAACTCTTGTTTTTGCAACAAAAGGGAACCGAATTAAGGTCCAAGCAAGAGGGCCTTTGCAACAATCAATAGAAACAGAATTTGGTGTTTTAGGAGATGGAAAAACAGCTGTAATAGAAGTAGCGGCTATTTCGGGATTGCCAATGGTTCCTTTACAGGAGCGTAACCCAAAGCACACAACTACATACGGAATTGGTGAAGTGATACTACATGCCATGGAAGATGGATATCGAGAATTCATTGTAGGACTTGGTGGAAGCTCGACCAATGATGGTGGCATGGGAATGCTTCAAGCTCTGGGTGCAACTTTCTTTAATGAAGAAGGGGAGACGCTGCCACCAGTTGGAGAATCAATTTTTCATGTAAAAAGGGTGGATTTATCAACATTACATCCCCTTTTAAAAGAATGCAAGTTTATGATTGCGAACGATGTTACCAACCCTCTCTGTGGAAAGAATGGTGCATCCTATGTTTTTGGTCCTCAAAAGGGGATCCAAAACGACAAACTGGAAGAGTTTGATTGTGCCATGAAACAATACGCTCTTCTTGTTGAAAATCAGTTAGGTACCGAATTAAAACACATAGATGGTGCTGGTGCTGCAGGTGGATTAGGTTTTGCCTTTCTCATGCTAAATGGAATAATGAAATCTGGTTCGAGAATTGTTGCCGAAGTAACGAAATTAAGTCATTCCATAAAGAATGCAGATTTTGTTATTACAGGAGAAGGACAAAGTGATTTTCAAACGCTATTTGGTAAAGTACCTATCTATATAGCCAATCTGGCGAATGAAGAAGGTGTCAAAACAATCTTGCTTTCTGGGAGCTTGGGCGAAGGATATGAGAAACTTCGTGACTATTTTATGAGCTGCCATTCCATCACTGTAGGACCGATATCTCTGGAGGAATGCATGAACAATGCTGAGCAACTTTTGTATAACCAAGCGAGAAATATCGCTTTATTCATGAAGGGGATATTAAGTGACACAGATCTTTTATTAACTAGTAAATAAGTAGAAAAGCGGATTTTTTTACCGATAAATAGTAAGCGTTTACAAATATACAAAAAGGGGTGCTTGTAATGAAAAAAGTGTGGATTATGCTTTTTGTACTTGTGCTAGGTACTGTTTTAGCTGGTTGTGGGAAAGAAAAAGCTTCTAGCAATGAGGATTCTACGAAGGTTGATGTCTCTAGGGTACGCGTATTAATTGGATCAAGTTCGACGGGTGGGGATACTTACCAAAACGCTGATGCAGTTACAAGATATTTAGAAAAAGAACTAGATACAAATGCAAAAGTAGATGCCGTTGGAGCAAATCGTGCCTTTGATGAGCTAGCAAAAGCAAAAACGGATGGCAGTTCAGTTATGTTCTTCCATGATATGGCTTATCTAGGTGTAGAATATGGAAGCTTTGACGAAAAATATTCTTTAGAAAATTGGACAGTAGGACCTGTTGTTGCCTTAAACCCAGGAAATGCATTTTTAGCTAAGGCTGATGCTCCTTTTGATACAATGGCTGAATCTGCTGAATGGTTAAAAAACAACCCGGAAGAAACGATAAAGGTAGCAATTGAAGCGGGTGGTGTATCACAGATTGGTTTTGATGCCTATTATTTATGGGTGAAAGAAGAGTACGGTACAGAAGTTTCAGACCGTATTAAGGTTTATGTAACTGGTTCACAAAGTGATAAAGACCAAGCTTTATGGGATGGCAATGTCGATATTATTCATGGCTCTGTTTCATCCAATGCTCAGTATACAGAAGAGGGAGTAGAAGACAAAATTAAGATGAAATTTGTAGGAATCACTTCTTCTGAAAGATTAGAAGGTTACGAAATTTCAACTTTTGCAGAGCAAGGTATTAAAGTGGATGGGAAGGAATTTACCTTCGACAAAGAATACTTCTTCCTTTTACCTAAAGACATTGATCAGGCGTTTGTAGACAAATTAGATCAAGCAATCTCTGAAGTTGTAAAAAATCCTGATTATGCTAAGGACTTAGATGTTAACGCTTTCATTGTAAACCATATTCCAATGAAAGAAGCAGAGGCTCATCTTACTGAAAAAAGAGATATCTTAAGTAACATCATTAAAAATGGTCCAGATCTTAATGAAATAACTGCTAACTAAAAAACTAGATACGAAGTACCACGTATAGTGGTACTTCGTAGAATAAAGATCACCATAGGAATGTAAGGGCAGGTGAAATAATGATGAAAGATTTGTTCACCATGGAAATCACGTATAGTGAGTACCATCTAATCTTTCCGAAAATTATACAGACCATTTTAATCATCTTATTGCTAGCGATTCTTGTACAACAAGTGTTCAAGAGAATGAAAAGTGGGAATAAAAAAATATTTTTTAATAGAATCATGGCAGAAAACTTTGATAAGTTGAAGTTTTTCGGAACCATTCTATTATTACTCGGTTATGTATTTTTCCTTGAAGTGATTGGTTTTATTGCTGCATCGATTATTTTTATGTTTGTGTTAACGATACTGTTAAGAGGAGACGTGAAGCGAAATACTTTGATCATCTCACTGTTGAATTCAGTGACCACGTCCGTTCTTGTGTGGCTTTTATTTGGATACTTATTTGATATTACTCTACCGTAAAGGCGGTGATTACTGTGGAAGCGTTTGAGATTTTAACACCCTTGTCTATCATTCTATGTATAGTTGGGGTTTTTGTAGGAATTATATTTGGGGCAATCCCTGGGATGACGGCAACGATGGCGATTGCTATCTTTCTACCAATCACTTATGCACTTGATTTAATTGACTCTCTAGGATTGTTACTTGGTTTGTATGTGGGGGGAATTAGCGGCGGATTGGTACCGGCAATATTAATGAATATTCCGGGAACTCCTTCCTCTATCTGTACCACTTTTGATGGTTACCCGATGACACAAAAAGGGCAAGGAGAAAGTGCGCTAAAGGTAGGGATTACAGCTTCGTTAATTGGTGGGATCTTCAGTTTAGCTATCCTATATTTCTTTGCACCCGTTCTCGCTTCAGTAGCGATTGACTTTTCCTCCGTGGAAAAGTTTCTGATTATCCTCTTTGCCTTAACCGTTATTGCTTCATTATCTAGTGGTAGCTTATTAGGTGGTATATTTAGTGGTTTTCTTGGGGTGTACTTAAGCTTAATTGGGTTCTTTGAAGACAATAATCAATTAAGATTAGTACCATCGTTTTTAGAAAATGAATTGTATTATGGCTTTGCTTTATTACCAGTTCTAATCGGGCTTTTTGCGATTACTCAAATTCTGCAAGAAGCTGAAACGGGTATGAAGTCTTCTCCATATCAAAAGTTTGAGTTCAGTAAAAAAGATAAATTCTCGTTTAAGGTGTTTAATGGTCAATGGATAAATACAATTCGTTCCTCTGTGATTGGTACCTTTGTTGGCATACTGCCTGGCGTGGGGGGAAGTGCTGCTTCGATCCTAGCTTATTCTCAAGCGAAAAACTTCTCTAAACATCCTGAAAAATTAGGAAAAGGAGAGCCTGAAGGAGTCATCGCAAGTGAAGCGTCGAATAATGGATTAACGGGAGGGGCATTAATTCCTCTCTTATCATTAGGGATACCTGGAGACAGCACAACCGCTGTTTTAGTAGGTGCTTTCTTACTTCAAGGAATCCAAGTCGGACCACTATTTATTACTTCAAATCCTGATCTATGGGGTGGAATTGTCTACGCCCTGCTTATTGCAAACGTCATTATGTTCTTTATGATGTTCTTGGCAATCAAATACATGGCCAAATTAGTGTATGTTCCTAAACAAATTATTTATCCAATCATCATTGTGATGTGTGTAGTCGGTGCCTATGCCATTAACAACGGAGTGATTTTTGATGTTTGGACATTGGTCTTATTTGGATTAGCTGGCTTTGTATTTACAAAGATAGGTATTCAGGTAGCGCCATTCCTGATTGGATTCATCCTTGGAAAAGATTTAGAGAAGTATTTTATTGATTCTCTAAAAGGAAGTGGAGGAGATGTCACGATCTTTTTCACCAAAGGACCTATTGCCCTAGTTCTATGGGGATTAATCCTTATTTCCATTGTATATTCACTAGTACAAAGCAGAAAAACCAAGCTTTCAGATAATGGAGTGAATACTCCGGCATAAAAAATGTTCAAAGGGAGGAATTTATATGTTTCAGCCTAAAGGGGTAATTCCAGCTCTTGTAACTCCATTGGATGAACAAGGGAATTTATTAGAGGATGGGCTTCGCCAAGTAATTGATTATACCATTCAAGGTGGGGTACATGGAGTCTTTGTATTAGGTAGTACGGGAGAAATTTATGGCTTAAGTGATCAACAAAAAAAACGAGTCTTAGAGATTACAGTTGAACACATAGCAGGACGTGTCCCTATCTATGCAGGGGCTAGTGAGATTACAACAAGAGATTGTATCAAAACGGCTCGTTTAGCGGAGGAAGTTGGAGGGATCTCTGCGGTATCTGTTTTAACCCCATATTTTGTCACACCGAATCAAGAAGAACTAAAAGAGCATTATAAAGAAATCGCTAAATCTACTAGCCTACCTATAATTTTATATGGAAATGACGAAAAAACGAACGTTAGTATTTCACCGGACACATGTGTAGAGCTATCTGAAGTAGATAATATTATCGGAATTAAAGATAGCAGTGGAGATATGACAAAGATGGCAGAGTACATTAGACGCACGCAAGGTAAGGAGTTTCATGTTCTAGCTGGAAGAGATACTTTGATTTTTGCAAATCTTTGTTATGGTGGCACAGGTGGAATTGCTAGTACTGGAAATGTAGCACCAGCAATTGTAGCAGGTATTTACGATGCATATGTTGCAGGTGAGTTTGAGAAAGCAAGGGAACTGCAATTTAAGCTTGCTCCATTACGATTAGCTTTTGGGTTGGGTAGCTTCCCAGTGGTCATGAAAGAAGCGTTAAACCTTGTAGGGGTTAATGCAGGGGTTACGTTAGGACCCGTTAAGAAACTATCACCTGTAAATAAGGTAAAACTAATTGAAGTGCTAAAACAGCTAGATGTGTATCAAAAAGTACAGTAAATAGGAGTGGGATGTTATGAAAATTGGATTTATTGGTCTTGGGATTATGGGGAAACCTATGTGCAAGAATTTGATAAAAGCGGGATATAGCCTAGTGATTATTGATAGAAATAAAGAAGTTACAGAGGAATTTGAAGAGTTAGGAGTTGATGCGGGCTCTACCCCTAAGGAAGTTGCAGAAAGAAGTGATGTAGTCATCACGATTCTTCCAAACTCTCCTCAGGTAATGGATGTCGCTTTAGGAGAAAACGGACTTGTCGAGGGAATGTCAGAAGGAAAGGTATTTATTGACATGAGCTCTATAGCCCCTCTAGCTTCAAAGAAGATTGCTTCTGCTCTAAGTGAAAAAGGGGTCGAAATGTTAGATGCACCGGTTAGTGGCGGCGAGCCAAAAGCGATTGATGGTACGTTATCGGTCATGGTTGGTGGGAAGAAGGAAATATTTGATCAGAACTACGAAATCATGAAAGCGATGGCAGGATCTGTAGTCCATGTTGGTGAAATAGGGGCTGGAAATACAGCGAAATTAGCTAATCAAGTGATCGTTGCGATTAATATTGCAGCGATGTCAGAAGCACTTGTGTTAGCAAGTAAAGCAGGGGTTAGTCCTGAACTCATATTTGAAGCCATACGTGGAGGGTTAGCTGGTAGTACGGTGTTAGAAGCGAAAGCTCCTTTAGTCATGGATAGACAGTTCAAACCAGGTTTCCGAATTGATTTACATATAAAGGATCTACTAAACGCCTTAGAAACAAGCCATGAAATAAGTGCACCATTACCTTTAACTGCATCTGTTCTTGAAATGATGCATGCCTTAAAAGCAGATGGACAACACATTGAAGATCATTCAAGTCTAGTTAAATATTACGAAAAACTCGCTAATATTGAAGTGACCCGATAGAGAAAGGGGAAATCAGGATGAATACAATGATCGAAAAGGTTAACACCACTCCTATCATTACGGATATGACAGTTATCCCTGTTGCCGGGCATGATAGCATGCTACTGAATCTCAGCGGAGCACATGGACCATATTTTACTAGAAACATAGTAATCCTTAAGGACAGTAGTGGGAATACAGGTGTGGGTGAGGTACCTGGCGGAGAGGGAATTCGGCAAACATTAGAGGATGCTAAATCACTAATCGTTGGCTCTTCTATCGGAAACTATAACAATACCTTAAATACGATTAGAAGAAATTTTGCTGACCGTGATGCAAATGGAAGAGGTCTCCAAACATTTGATTTAAGAATTACCATTCATGCAGTTACAGCAGTCGAAGCTGCTCTATTAGATTTACTTGGGAAGTTTTTGAATGTCCCAGTGGCAGCGTTACTCGGTGAAGGCCAACAACGAGAAAAAGTAAGAACGCTTGGGTATTTATTTTACATTGGCGATCGAAAACTAACAGACTTACCTTATTATAGTAATGAATTAGCGACAAACGATTGGTACCGTATACGACATGAGGAGGCATTAACAGCTGAGGCAGTTGTTCGATTAGCAGAAGCTGCACAAGAACAATATGGATTTAAAGACTTCAAGCTAAAAGGTGGAGTTCTTGAAGGGAAAGAGGAAATTAAGGCAATTCGAGCATTAGCAGAAAGATTTCCTGATTCTCGAATCACCTTAGATCCTAACGGAGCCTGGTCGCTAGATGAGGCAGTGAATTTATGTAAGGAAATGAAAGGTATTCTAGCTTATGCAGAAGACCCATGTGGAGCGGAAAATGGATACTCGGGCCGGGAAGTGATGGCTGAATTTAGAAGGCAAACGGGATTACCCACTGCCACAAATATGATTGCAACGGATTGGCGCCAGATGAGCCATACCATTTCCTTGCAGTCGGTTGATATTCCTTTGGCCGACCCTCACTTTTGGACCATGCAGGGATCAGTACGGGTCGCTCAAATGTGCAATGACTGGGGATTAACCTGGGGTTCTCATTCTAATAATCACTTCGATATCTCATTGGCGATGTTTACCCATGTTGCAGCCGCTGCACCTGGTGAGATAACAGCAATCGATACTCACTGGATTTGGCAGGAAGGAATCGAGCGACTCACGAAGGAACCACTTACAATAGTTGATGGACATATCTCCATTCCAGATAAGCCAGGTTTAGGAATTGAAATTGATATGGATCAAGTTTCTAGAGCTAACGAAGTATACAATAATATGGGCTTAGGAGCTAGAGATGATTCCGTTGCCATGCAGTACCTGATTCCAAATTGGACTTTTAATAATAAAAGACCTTGTCTAGTACGATAAATTTTTGAAAAAACTAATTATTAAATTTAATTTGTATTGACAACTAAAATAAAATAAAACTATAATACTAGTAACAATAGTATGTAAGCGCAATCAAAGATTGTAATAATTACATAGTAAAGAACGAATCGGACTGTTACTGGTAAAGCAGGCATAACCGAAAAAGACTTAAGATACAACAAGTCTTTTTCGGTTATTTTTTTTTAGGGGGGGTGGAGAAATGAATGTAATAAAAAAAGTAAACAACAATGTCGTATTAGCAATCAACGATAAGAAGGAAGAAGTATTTATCGTAGGAAAAGGATTAGGCTTTAAAAAGACTCCTTATAAGGTTAGCGAAGAAGATATTATTGAAAAGATTTATGTAGCTCCTAAAAATTTAAAGATGTTTGATTTACTAAATGATATTCCTTTTGAAGACATTTCTTTAGCTGAAGAGATCATACAGGAAGGTAGAAAAATATTAAATAAGGAGCTAAGTCCTAATTTAATTATCACTTTATCTGATCATATCAGTTTTGCCTTGCAAAGAACGAAAGAAGAAATCCAAATAAAGAATCCTTTGCAATGGGAGGTAAAAACGCTTTACCCGGAAGAAACGAAGGTAGGTCAAGTGGCCATTGACATGATTCGAAAAAAAACAGGAGTCACCTTACCTCAATCCGAGACAACATCTATTGCACTTCATTTTGTAAATGCCCAAATTGGGTCCGGTGAAATGAGTGAAACAAGAAAAATTACAAAAATCACTGGAGATATACTAGCAATTATTAAATATTTTTATAAAAAAGATTTTGATGAAACCTCGCTAAATTTTACGAGGTTTGCTACACATATTAGATATTTTATCATTAGACAATTTTCTCAAAAATCATTGGAAAATGAAAATGAAGCACTTTTCAAGATAGTACAAGAGAAATACCCTCTAGAAATAAAGTGTGTCGAAAAGGTTGAAAAATTTTTAAGTGATAATTATGGATGGAAATGTACCAAGGACGAGAAATTATATCTAGTTTTACATATACAAAGATTAACAAAATAATTAATTTAGTGGACTGTTACTGATTCGATCAGGCATGACCAAGATAAAGGAAATATTGTCCTTTATTTTGGTCATTTTTTTTTAGAAAAATTGACTTTGTTGTGATGCTAGCTCAAAACATTTTCAATTTTATATATATAAATCTAATAAAAGGGGAGAAAGAGGATGAAACATAATGATTTAGCCATAAAAATCATAGATTTGATTGGCGGAGATAATAATATTTCACAGTTAACGCATTGTGCTACTCGATTAAGATTTGTTTTAAGAGATGATTCAAAAGCAGATATTCTAGCATTGGATCGCTTGGAAGGAGTATTGAAAGCGCAAAATAAGGGTGGACAAATGCAAGTCATTATTGGGGCAAAAGTAGACGCAGTGTATGAGCAAATTTGTAAACTCGCAAATATTTCAGCTGCAGATCATACGGACGTAAAAAGGAAAGGAAACTCCTTTAATCGTGCTCTTGAAACGATTGCAGGTATCTTCACGCCTATCCTCCCAGCATTAGTAGGCTGTGGGATGGTTAAAAGTTTATCTATTATCCTTACCACCTTTGCTGGAGTGGATCCACAGTCCGGTTTTATCTCTATTATTAATATGATTGGAGATATTGTATTTTTCTTTTTACCATTTTTCTTAGCAGTTAGTGCAGCGAGGAAGTTTGGAACAAATGAATATATTTCAATAGCATTAGCTGGAGCTTTATTACATCCAACCATTTTGGATGCAGCAAAAGCAGTTGCAGAAACTGGGGTAACATCGATTGATTTCTTAGGCTTACCTATTCTTTTGGTAAGATACTCATCTTCTGTCATACCGATTATATTATCAGTTTGGATATTAAGCTATGTTTATAGAATGGTTGATAAAGCAATACCAGAATTTTTAAGGGTTATTCTCACTCCTATGATTGTATTATTCATAATGGTACCACTTGAGTTAATTGCCATTGCTCCTTTCGGTTCCTATGTAGGTAACTGGTTAACACAAGGAATAAATTTGCTTTTTGCTTCAATTGGGGTGATTGCAGGAGGACTATTAGGTTTCTTTAAACCAATCCTTGTAATGCTTGGGATGCACTATTCTCTAATGCCGATGCAAATTCAACAAATTGCAGAATTGGGCTATACTGTTTTGTTACCTAGTGCACTCGGAGCTAACTTAGCACAAGCAGGTGCAGCACTTGGAGTATTTTTCCTAACTAAGAACAAAACCATGAAATCTGCGGCAGGTTCAAGTGCCATTCCTGCATTTTTCGGTATAACTGAACCCGCTATATATGGGGTTAACCTAATATATAAGAGACCTTTCTTTGCTGGCTGTGCTGCAGCTGGTATTGTAGGCGGATTTTATAGTTTAGTAAATGCGAGTGGTACAGCTATTGCGCTACCAGGAATATTAAGTCTATCAACATATCAAGCAGATAAATATATCTATATTATTATTGGTAGCATAATGGCTGTTGGTTTAGGATTCATTTTTACATTAGTTGCAGGTATTAAAGAAAATGAAACTAATAATGCCAAGGAAGAAAAGAAAAGTAATAAAAGATCTGTACAAAGAGAGTTTTCAATTATGAGCCCATTTAAAGGCGAAGTAAGAGATCTTGTAGAAGTGGATGATTCAACTTTTTCACAAGAATTAATGGGAAAAGGGATAGCAATTATACCAAGTGATGGGAAAGTTTATGCTCCATTCGATGGTACAGTGGATGTTCTGTTTAAAACCCGACATGCAATAGGTTTAAAGTCTGAAACGGGGATTGAAGTATTAATTCATATCGGTTTAGAAACGGTTAATCTTGAAGGGAAATATTTCACTTCTCACGTTCAACAAGCTCAAAAAGTAAAATCGGGCGAATTACTAATAGAGTTTGATATGGAGGCAATTCAAAAAGAGGGCTATGATATCATCACTCCAGTGATTGTAACCAATAGTGATTCTTATTTAGATATTTTGCCAGTATCTAAGGGATTAATAAACGAAAATTATGAACTATTAAAAGTGGTAAGCTAATCAATTGAAAAGGAATGTGGACTATATGAACAAAGGATTTCCGAAGGATTTTTTATGGGGTGGGGCTTTATCCGCTTGTCAGGCAGAAGGTGCTTACAACGAAGACGGTAAAACCCTAACCATTCCAGAGGTAATGAAATTTAACCCAAGGAATGATCGTAAGGTAACGAAACAAATGCAAATCACCATGGAAATGATTCAAGAAGCAAAGAACGATCCTAATACGATTAAGTATCCAAAACGAAGAGGAATTAACTTTTATTTCACATACAAGGAAGATATAGCATTATTTGCTGAAATGGGTTTTAAAGTTTTTCGTTACTCAATTTCCTGGGCTCGTGTTTTTCCAAATGGAGATGACCAGAATCCTAATGAAAAGGCATTAAAATTTTATGATAGCGTGATAGATGAATGTCTTAAATACAACATGGAGCCTTTAATCACCATTTCTCATTTTGATATGCCTATTGTGCTGATTGAAAAGTTTGGGGGATGGTATAACCGAAGTTTAATTGATTTGTATATAAAATATTGCGATGTCCTATTTACTCGTTACAAAGGAAAAGTAAAATATTGGGTTACTTTTAATGAAATCAATATGAGTGTAAAGGCTGGTGCTAAAACTTTAGGGATATTAAATGAAGGTCAAGATAACTATGAACAAATGTTATTTCAAGGACTTCATCACCAGTTTGTTGCAGCTGCCACAGTTACAAAATTAGCTCATGAAATTGACCCAAATCATAAAATTGGTAGTATGGTAGCCTATTTTACAACCTACGCCTATACTTGCAAACCCGAGGACTCGCTCCAAATGCAAAAAGATGATCAAATGAAGAACTTATTCTTTTTAGATGTGTTGAACAAAGGGGAATATCCATACTACTCCAAGAACTATTTTCATCGAAAAAATATTCAGTTAAATATAGAAGCTGGTGACTTAGAAGTCATTAAAGAGCACACTGCTGACTTTGTGGGGATGTCTTATTATAACTCGATGATTTCTAGTAGTGACCCAAATCAACTTGAATTAACATCTGGCAATGTCCATAGCGTGTATAAGAATCCATACTTAGATGCAAATGAATGGGGATGGCAGATTGATCCAATCGGTTTACGCTATACATTGAACTTAGTATATGATCGATATAAACTTCCAATCTTTATCCTTGAAAATAGTTCCGGTTTTATGGATCAATTGAATGAAGATGGTACTGTTCAAGACCCATATCGTATTGAGT
The DNA here is from genome assembly GCF_050971805.1 of Robertmurraya mesotrionivorans. Taxonomy (NCBI): domain Bacteria; kingdom Bacillati; phylum Bacillota; class Bacilli; order Caryophanales; family Bacillaceae; genus Robertmurraya; species Robertmurraya mesotrionivorans. The sequence continues at coordinate 224,686 of NZ_JBPCCH010000005.1, forward strand.
TTTTACGTAAACATATAGAGCAGATGAAACTGGCAGTGGAAGAAGGAGTGGAGGTTATTGGTTATACGATGTGGGGTCCGATTGATATGATCAGTTCCGGAACATCAGAAATGACAAAAAGGTATGGATTTATCTATGTAGACCAAGATGACTATGGACATGGAACAATGAAAAGATATAGAAAGGATTCTTTTTACTGGTATAAAAATGTAATTGAATCAAATGGTGAAGACCTATAAGAAGTAAAAAAATACTGAAATTTCTTCAGTATTTTTTTGATTGGAAGGAAATTTGAAAATAGATATATGAAAGAAAAGGAAAAAATGCTGAATCAAATTACCATTTATCGGTTTAACAAATAATAAAAAGTACTATTGCTTCTACCCTAAAAATTGTGTAGGGTTTTTAAATTGATAATAGTTGATGAGGATAGAGCTCACAATAAAAGCAAATCTTAATATAGTGATTATTAATATCTTCGTAACTATAAAAAGATCATTCAATATTTAATAAGTTGAAAGAAGGAATTATACTATGGAGCATTTTCTGGAAAGAGACTATATTACAATCGAAGATGAGGATGGAAATAATAAGGAATTCTCTGTGGAAGGGATCATTTATCAAGGCGAAAAAACCTATGCTCTTTTAAAAGGAGACACAGAAACAGTCTTGATGAAAGTAGAGGATGAAGGAGACGAGCAATACCTTGTTGGAATTGAGGATGAGGAAGAAGTCGATTCCATCTTGAGTGCTTATGAAATAGCGGTAGAAGGTACTAGCGAACTAGAATAGGGAGTTTGATTTTAGAGAGGTCTTGCAGAGTGTAGAAGGCCTCTTTTTATTATTTAAACCGACAAAACTTTCTGTAGTCATGTAAAGAAAAAAGATGTATAATCACATTATTAAATTTGTACCTATGAATTTAATATATATTTATAAATTTTATAAATTGGTATGAATATGGAGGGTTTATTATGAAGTTTCCACATGACTTTTTATTTGGTGCAGCTTCTGCTTCTTATCAAGTAGAAGGTGCTTGGAATGAGGATGGAAAAGGACTTACGAATTGGGATGTGTTCTCTAAGATCCCTGGAAAAACATTTGAAGGCACAAATGGAGATGTGGCAATCGATCATTATCATCGTTACAAAGAAGATATTAAATTAATGGCTGAAATGGGCCTCGAATCATACAGATTTTCAGTCTCATGGGCACGTATTTTGCCAACCGGTGACGGAGAGGTAAATGAAAAAGGATTGGAGTTTTACAATAATCTCATTAATGAATGCTTAAAATATGGAATCGTACCATTTGTTACCCTGTATCACTGGGATCTACCACAGGTATTAGAACAAGATGGAGGCTGGACAAATAGGAGAACAGCTGATGCGTTTGTTAAGTATGCAGAAATCTGCTTCCGTGCGTTTGGTGATCGTGTTAAGCATTGGATTACGTTCAATGAAACCGTGATGTTTTGTGGATTAGGCTATTTAAAAGGAGCACATCCACCAGGGATACAAAACGATGAGAAAAAATATTTTCAAGCAACCCATTACGTTTTTTATGCACATGCGAAAGCAGTAGGAATTTATAAACAACTTGATCATTACGGTGAGATTGGGATTACTCATGTATTCCTACCAGCATACAGTGTTGATGATCAAAAAGAGAACTTGCTAGCGGCTCAACATGCCAATGAATATGAAACTTTTTGGTATTATGATCCGATTTTAAAAGGAGAATATCCTTCTTACGTTGTAAAGCAATTAGAAGAAAAAGGCTGGACTCCGAATTGGACAGAAGAAGAACTTGATACCTTAAAAAGAAATAGTTCCAAGAATGACTTTATCGGTTTGAATTACTATCAACCAATTCGTGTGGAAAAAATAAATGAGGCTGTTTCTACTATAGAACACTCAAGGGAAACATCTACTCTAGCACCTGGTAACCCATCGTTTGATGCATTTTATCGTACGGTAAAAATGGAAGATAAAACCTATACGAAATGGGGATGGGAAATTTCCCCTCAAGGATTTTTGGATGGGCTTCACATGTTAAAAGCGCGTTATGGAGACATTAAAATGTACGTAACAGAAAACGGTCTTGGAGATGAGGATCCGATTATTGATGGTGAAATTGTCGATGTTCCTCGTATTAAATATATTGAAGAACATTTGAAAGTGGTTAAACAAGCGATTAAAGAAGGCATTCATTTAAAAGGATATTACGCCTGGTCTGTTATCGATTTATTAAGCTGGTTAAATGGATATAAAAAACAATATGGGTTTATTTATGTAGATCACAAAGACAATTTGAACCGAAAGAAAAAACTGTCGTTTCACTGGTACAAGCATATCATTGAAACGAGAGGAGAAGAGCTATAAGAAAAACAACCTCTTGATTTTCATCAAGAGGTTTTGTGTATAATAGAGGGAATAAGAATGAACGACAAATAGGGAGATACTATGGCTGTAAAATATAAAGAAATAGCTGACCAGCTCGAATCGGATATCCGTGATGGAAAATTTGATACAACAAAGAAATTGCCAACAGAAGAAGAACTAATGAAAACGTTCGAAGTGAGCCGCAATACGATACGAAAAGCCATTACTCAGCTTGTGAATAGAGGTTATATTTATCAGGTACAAGGTAGTGGAATGTTTTTAAGGGATAAATCAGTAACAGATTATATTAATTTAGGAAGTCTTAGAGGGTTAACGAAAGATTTAACTTCAAAAACAATCGACACCCAAATCTTGGAATTACACGTAATAGAGGCAGATGAAGATACAGCCGAGAAAATAAGATGTGAAAAGGGGGCAAAGCTTTATTTTTGTAAAAGGCTTCGAGCAGTGGACAGGGAACCTTTTTCCATTGAGATAAGTTATTTTAAAAAAGATATTGTTCCTTATTTAAATGAAGACATTGCGAAAACTTCTATTTACAGTTATCTAATAGAGGACTTAAAGTTACAAATTAGCTTTGCTGATAAAGTAGTCAACTGTGAAAAGATTGATGAAGAGAAGGCAAAATTGTTGAATGTAAAACCTGAAGATCCTGCACTAATTATTGAAAATACGGTATGCTTAGCAAACGGAACCATTTTTGAATTATCAAAATCCATTTTTCATTATCAAAAAGCCAAGATCTTAAATCGGATTAATTTTAAATAAATGAAAGCTAAATCGGTTAGACTCTTGTTTCTGACCGTTTTTTGTTTTTCTAACGATCCATTTAAGGAAAGTGGATGGTGAGTTTTTATCAAAATAGGATGGTTTAGAAACATTCATTTTATGTTATTATTCGAATAATCAACGAAAAAATTGTTATTTTTAAACACCTACGGAGATGATAAAGCATGGTCTGGACTATTTTGTTTTTAATTCTTATAAGTCTAGTAAAAGTATTACCAACCGTTCTTCCACTAGGAGCAGTTGAATGGATTATGAGTAAGTTTGCAACGCACGCAAAGCTTGATGATCAAGGTGTCTCAGTAACTATAGATGGACATTCAATGGATCATGAAGAGAAAGTGGTATTTATTAAGTACTTTAATGAAGCGATCTTTATGGAAAAATATTATATTTATCCAGGAACAGAATATTCATTCTTACCACCAGAAAAGAATGGGAAACACATCATTATTGACGCGAAAATGGGGAACATCGATGTGAGACTACATCTATATAATGACAAGAATTCAATTGATGTTGTCAAACAGTTCAAGAAAAAGGTTGTTGCGTATAATATCCATTCAGATAAATTACAAGAATACTTTATTTCAAAAGGTGAGAAAGTAATTTAAACGTAAACAAAAACGAAAGGAAATCACCATTGTAGGTGCCTTTCGTTTTTTATTATATTATTAGTTTTACAAAGGATCGTTTCAGTCTTTGTACCCCTTCAGAAATGAGATGTGAGTCGACACGACCAAAGGTAAGTCGGATATAACCTCTTTTTGATCCAAAAAGGGACCCAGGAACAAAAGCCACTCCATTACGTAACGATTCCTCAAGCAGATGATACTCATTTATTTCTCCATGCAATTTACACCAAATATGGATGCCACCTTCAGGAACATGGAAAGATAATTCGTTAGTAAGTTCTTCTTTTAAGCAGGAGATAAGGATATTTCTTTTCTCAGCAAGTAATTCTTTTAAAGAATGTAGGTTTTGATCAAAGTAGTGTGATTGTAAATATTCACTGGCCAACCATTGTGGGAAAATACTATGTCCAAAATCTATCTGTTGTTTGGCATCTGCCAGACGCTGAATAATTTTATCTGGTCCAATAATCCAACCAATTCTCAATCCGGAGGCTGCAATTTTAGAAAAAGAACTGATATATAAAACACTACCTGCATCGTCAATAGACTTTAAGGTAGAGGTATCGATTTCTTCTGAAAAGGATACTAGACTATAAGGATCGTCTTCTACAACAGGAATACCTAGTTCATTTGTAATTTCTAGTACCCGTTTTCTTTTTTCAAGAGGCAGAATGGTACCAGTTGGATTCTGAAAAATTGGATTTAAAAATAGCATCTTAATATTATGTTTTTGATATAATTTTAAAATATCATCTGGATTAATCCCATCTTCATTTACAGGTAGTTTAAAGGTTTTTAACCCCATTGTTCGAAAGATGGGGAGGGAATGGGCGTAAGAAGGGTCCTCATAGGCGACAGCATCTCCCTTTTCCAACAAGCATTGAGCCACTAAATACAATGCCTGTTGTGCTCCTGACGTAATAAGAATAGATTGACTAGAGCAATTGATATTTTTATGTGTCTTAAGATGAGCAACTAAGCTATTGCGAAGCTCAAGGTTTCCTTGTGGATGGTCATATCCAAGTGATTGTTGGAAGTCATTCTTTGATAAGAGTTCTTTAAAAATCGTGTTCGGCATTAAATCACTTGCCAATTCTCCACTAGCAAAGTTGATTAAATCCTTTTCTAACACTTCATCCCTGATCTGTTGGAATAGAGGAAGATTGGGTAAAAAAGACCCGCGTTCGACATAGAGATCCCAATTAGGGACCCGTGAACGAGTTAATCCCCAAACATCTGAGTGGACCCTTGTTCCACTTCCTTTGATTCGTTCAATCATGCCATTCGAATATAATACATCATAGGCTGTTACAATGGTCGCTCTATTCACTTTTAAATCTTTTGCTAACTTTCGTTCAGATGGAAGTAGGGTTCCAGGGGGATACTCTCCGTAGGCTATTCTCTTTTGAATATAATTAGCTATTTGTTGATAAATAGGGATATCTATTTGTTTGTCTGGTTTCCATTCCATTGTCTTCACCATCATTTAATATAAGATACTTAATTATATCGAACAAAGCATCAATCAGAAAATAAATAGCATTTTTACAATGTTGTTGGCTGATTGGATGGTCGGTATTTTGGAAAATTGGATGGGTTAAATCAGTTGGAAACTCTGTATAATTAATTTAATAGTATTTTTAATAAAGCTGTCAACAAGAGGTGTATGATGTTATTTCTTATTATTTTAGTATTTATCATCCTATTTATTTCTGTCATTCTTACGTTAGTATTAACAGGGAAGAGCGACGACAACTATAGGAATTCAGTCAAGAAGAATACAATGAACCTTACCCTTATTTATGTAGCTATAATTGTCCTGTCTTTAGTTGCCCTTGGAGGATATATATGGTGGCACCCATAGTTGCAAAACAAGAAGTAAAACTACCAATAACTCCTTTACTACCAAGGATTTTTTGGTAGTTTTTCTATTTTACTTGACAACAGAGGTTGAACAGGAGTAATTTATCTAATAGGGTTAGATAAATTGGAAGGGAGCTTAAGATGGATTATAAAGAGTTGGCGGAAGAGCTGTTACGTAATATGACGAGAACAGCTAAGATGCCATTTCAGAAAAAAGTGGAAGACATTTCACATGGAGAAAAGAAAATATTAGGTTTCCTAAGTTATGCTAAGAGGAGTGCTACTTCCGGTGAAATTAGTGAGGCATTATATTTAACAACTCCTCGTGTGGCATCGGCACTCAATAGTTTATCCAAAAAAGGATTTATTGAACGAAGCAGAGATGCTAATGATAAACGCATTGTCATTGTCACGATTACTGAAGAGGGAATTCATTTTATGGAAGAGGAACGCAAAGAGGCGTTATCGATGATTGAGCAAACACTTGAAAAGCTTGGGGAACATGATGCGAAAGAATTTGTTCGTATCTTGAAAAGAATAACCGACATTACAATTGAAAGTGAATAATCAATCATGCAGGCACATAATATACGTCTGCTTTTAATTAGTGAAGTATCTAACACTATTAGATTTATAGAGAAATGTATTGTTAGGGGGTATATGAATGATAAAGATATTTAAGCATCTTCAGGGAAAAGACTGGTTGTTAATTTTGTGCAGCTTGGTGTTTATTGTCGCACAGGTTTGGCTTGATTTAAAACTCCCTGACTATATGTATGAAATTACAATGCTCGTCCAGACAGAAGGTAGCAAAATGAGTGAGGTTCTCGTACAAGGTGGATATATGCTTCTTTGTGCAGTGGGCAGTATGATAGCAGCTATGATTACAGGCTTTTTTGCCGCAAAAGTTGCAGCGGGATTTTCTGTTCGTTTACGTGAAATGGTATTTGAAAAGACGATGTCCTTCTCGATGGAAGAAATCAATGGTTTTTCCACCTCGAGTTTGATTACACGCTCAACCAATGATATTACCCAAATTCAACTACTTATTGCAACTGGGCTTCAAGTCTTAGTTAAAGCACCCATTTTAGCGGTTTGGGCAGTTCTTAAAATCATGGGAAAAAGCTGGCAATGGACGGCTGCTACTGGTTTTGCCGTATTGTTTCTCATTGTCATGCTATCAGTCATTATTATTGTCGCTTTGCCAAAGTTTAAAGTGATTCAGACGTTAACGGATAATTTGAATCGAGTAACAAGAGAACATTTGTCTGGGATTCGGGTCGTTCATGCCTACAACGCTGGAAGCTATCAGGAAGAGAAATTTGACAAAGCGAACAATGATCTCACGAATACGAATTTATTTACAAGCCGAGTCATGGCGATATTGATGCCGACTATGGGACTTATAATGTCTGGCCTCGGTCTAGTCATTTATTGGATTGGAGCATTTTTAATCAACCAGGCTGCAGTACCTGATCGCTTATCCTTGTTCTCAGATATGGTTGTATTCTCGTCATATGCGGTGCAGGTAATCATGGCCTTTATGATGCTTTCGTTTGTGTTTATCATGCTTCCTCGTGCATCTGTCTCTGCCAAACGTATTAACGAGGTACTAAATACAAAGGCAAAAATTATAGATGGAAACTTGACGGATGGAAAGGAAGGTCTTTCTGGAGAAATTGAATTCCGTAATGTTAGCTTTAAATATCCAGACGCAAAAGACTATAACCTTCGTAATATCACCTTCTCAGCACATAAAGGAGAAACGGTGGCAATTATTGGGTCCACCGGTAGTGGGAAAACTTCATTAGTTAATCTGATCCCTCGATTCTATGATGCTACGGAGGGAGAAATATTCTTTAATGGAATGAACGTGAAGAATTATTCACAAGAAGCATTACACGATAAGCTAGGGTATGTATCTCAAAAAGCTGTTTTATTTAGGGGTACCGTGACTTCCAATGTAGCCTATGGTTACAATGCAAACATTGATTCAAACGAAGCGAATATTAAAAAAGCGATAGAAATTGCACAAGCAACAGAATTTGTTGAAAAAATGGAGAATCACTACGAAGGTGAAATTGCTCAGGGTGGTACAAATATTTCTGGCGGACAGAAACAAAGATTGTCTATCGCACGTGCGATTTTCAAACAACCCGAAATTTATCTGTTCGATGATTCATTTTCAGCATTAGATTATAAGACAGATAGAATATTGCGTTCATTACTCAAAAAGGAAATCAAGGATGCCACAACGATCATTGTTGCACAACGCATAGGTACCATTAAAGATGCAGACCGAATTGTTGTTTTAGATGATGGGGAAGTCGTCGGCATGGGTACGCATCAAGAGCTTATGATCAATTGCGAGGTATATCAAGAAATTGCTTATTCTCAATTGTCAAAGGAGGAGCTTGAAATTGGATAAGAAAAAACATAAATCTAATGCAATGAAGCATCCTCAACATGGAGGACCACCCCCTTCAAAAGGGATCAATAAAACCTCCTTAAAACAGCTCATATCCTATTGTAGAGCATATATACCAATTATTTCTGTTGCCTTAGTCCTTGCTATGCTAGGTTCAGTTTTCAATATCGTTGGACCAGAACTAATTAGTCAAATAACTGATTTCATTACAGAGGGCTTGATGACAAGCATTGATCTTGATGCTGTGGTAAATATTGCAACGATTCTTGCTTTTCTATATGGGTTAGGGTTTATTTTCAACTACATCCAAGGATATATTATGGCGACTGTCACTCAGAGAGTGTCAAAAAAGTTACGATCAGAGATTTCAACGAAAATCAATCGATTGCCTCTAAAATATTTTGACTCAACAAGTACAGGTGATGTCCTTAGCCGTGTAACAAATGATGTTGACATGATTGGACAGACGATGAATCAGAGTTTAAGTACATTGGTATCAGCTATTACCATGTTTGTTGGCTCACTGATCATGATGTTTTACACGAACTGGATTATGGCTTTTTCAGCTGTTCTTTCTACCATTTTAGGGTTTGCGCTTATGACGTTCATCATTTCAAAATCTCAAAAATACTTTGCACAGCAGCAAAAAGAGCTAGGGAAATTGAATGGTCATATTGAAGAAATTTATACGGGGCATCATGTAGTGAAGGTATATAACGGAGAGAAAGAAGCAAAGGAAACGTTTCGCGAAATTAACACACGCCTATACAATAGCGCATGGAAATCTCAATTCATGTCTGGTCTAATGATGCCGCTCATGATGTTTGTTGGTAACTTCGGATATGTGGTGGTTTGTTTAGTTGGAGCTGTGCTTGCAGTTAATGGTAGTATTTCGTTTGGTGTGATTGTTGCCTTTATGATTTACATTCGTCTCTTCACACAACCTCTATCACAGCTTGCACAAGCAGCTACAAATCTTCAGTCCACAACCGCAGCGAGTGAACGTGTATTTGAATTTCTTGGAGAAGAAGAATTGGCAAATGAAAGCGGCAAGACACTAAGACTGGAAAGTGCAAAAGGTGATGTGGAGTTTAAGCATGTTAACTTTGGATATAATCAAGACAAAATGGTTATTAAGGATTTTTCCGCAAAGGCAAATGCAGGGCAAAAAGTGGCGATTGTCGGTCCTACAGGTGCTGGGAAGACCACTTTGATTAATCTATTGATGCGTTTTTATGAAGTGAATGGTGGAGAAATCTTAATCGACGGTGTTCCAACAAGTAACCTTACACGACAAAATATCCATGAACTATTCTGTATGGTACTTCAAGATACATGGTTGTTTGAAGGGACGATTCGAGAAAATATTGTATACTCTCGAAAAGGAGTAACAAATGAACAGGTAGAGGAAGCCTGCAAAGCAGTGGGTTTACATCACTTTATTACAACCCTTCCTAATGGGTATGACACAGTACTAGATGATAAAGCCAATCTTTCTGCGGGACAAAAACAGTTAATTACCATCGCTCGTGCCATGGTAGAGGATGCTCCGTTGCTGATCCTTGATGAAGCAACAAGTTCCGTTGATACTCGTACAGAATTATTGATTCAAGAGGCAATGGATAAGCTAACTGTGGGCAAAACTTCATTTGTTATTGCTCACAGACTATCAACTATTAAAAATGCAGACTTAATTCTTGTAATGAAGGATGGAGACATTATTGAAAGTGGGAAGCATCAAGAATTGCTTTTGAAAAATGGATTTTATGCAGATTTATATAATAGTCAGTTTGAGGATGCATCCTAAAAATATAAACACCCTGAAGATCCATATCTCCAGGGTGTTTATTAATTATTGAAGCATATGCTTTCTTTGGTTTTCTTCCATTAAGAATTGAATAAAATGGTTGATTGCATGAGCGTTTGGCTGTTCTTTTATAAGATTAATATATTCTTTCTTATGGTAATCAGTAGTGACTTCACTATTGTTAATTCTATCAATAATATATGCCGAGCTTTGCTTTCGAATTTCTTTTTGGTGAAATCTTAGCTCCCGAAATAAAGCGAATCCAAGTGCACCAATTATGGCGTAGATTAGTATCGTAGGTAGGGTTTCTTGATTGATCTGGCCAAAAAATAATACATATCCAAGATTGAAAAGTGACACCCAAATTAAGGGCATGGTCCATAACGCATATCTAGATACCTTCTTCATTAATGGAGAAAGTTTTTCCTGCATTAGTTCGATTTCTCTTTTAATATAATTTGGCATTTCCTTCGTGAAAAGGTTCATATTTTTTCTTCCTTTCCCTTGATTTTTTGGATAAAAAACAAAAAGACCTTTACCAAAATAAATTGGTAAAGGTCTTGCTAACAACAGTAGTTGCCAACAAAGCCGAGAGCCAAACGCTCCGTAATGACGACCTTGTTGTAAAAGCTACTCCCCTTTAGGAAGTATGAAATTTATAATTTTATTATAGGGAAATCAGGGGTTTCTGTCAATTATGAACCATGATTCTATTTGTCTAAAAATGGTACAATGATGGAAATGAAATAACTGATAAGGGTGGGTGACTATGTCTATAGAGATTCATACATTTCCAAATCTTGAAACGGATAGATTGGTATTGAGAAAAATTACAAAAGACGATGCGAGCAATATATTTAGCTACCTTTCTGATAGAGAAGTAATGAAATATTATGGGTTGGAACCCTTTAAGTCCATCGACGATGCGTTGGACGAGATTTCATGGTATCAATCCCTTGAAAAGAACAAAACAGGATTAAGATGGGGAATTACGTTAAAAGAAAAAGGAATAATTATTGGTAGTTGTGGTTTTCATAACTTTGTTTCTCAGCATTTCCGTACAGAGATTGGATTTGAGTTGAGCAGAGATTACTGGGGAAAAGGAATAGCAGGAGAGGCATTAAAAGCGATAATTGCGTATGGTTTTCAACACTTTGGGTTTCAAAGGATAGAAGCATTAATTGAACCTCCTAACCTATTATCCCAAAGGTTAGTTGAGAAACAGGGATTTATTAAGGAAGGTTTACTGAGAAAATATGAATATACTCGTGGAAAATTTGATGATTTATATATGTATTCATTGTTAAAGGAGGATTTTTATTTTTATTTCAGGAAGACAAGCTGAGTTATATGATCAATTTGCTGAGATTGCCCCAACAATATTTGTTGATGTTGATTATGCGAACTACATTCCTTCTCTTGAAGAAAACTTCAACCTTGTTGCTGAACTGTTTGAAAAAGAGGATGTACTAGAAACTAAAATGGAAGAGCTACAAGCAAGTATAGATGAGGTAAATAAAGAAGCATCTGCGTCTGAAAGTAAAGCTCTGATTTTATTAGCTAACGAAGGAAAAATAAGTGCGTATGGACCAGGTTCACGTTATGGATTCGTTCATGATGCGTTTGGTTTTAAGGCAGTAGATGAAAACCTTGAGGTTTCTCAGCACGGTCAAAGCATTACGTTTGAATATATTCTAGAGAAAAATCCAGATGTTATTTTTGTAATTGACCGCTCTGCTACTATAGGTGGAGAAGTAGGAGCAAAAGAAACGATCGAAAACGAGCTAGTTAAGAAAACAAATGCTTATAAAAATGGGAAAATAATTTACCTAGATGCGGTTAACTGGTATATTGCTGGGAACGGTATTACATCTACACAAGCAATGACAGAAGAAGTAAAAGCAGCACTAGAATAGTGAGGGAAGCCGGGACGATTGTTCCGGTTGTTTTAATTCTAATAACTTAGATACTAAGTCATTTTCGTGTACCTAAGGAAGTGTAGCAGGTTTTTTTATTTGACAGTTATTTAGGTTCGCTATATTATTTAAAATATGAGGTGACTAAATAATGGAATCACAGGAAAAACAATTAGAGCAATTTGTAGATTGTGTTCAAGCGATTGGTCGACACATGAAGAGGAGCCAAAGGAATAGCCAAGAAGGAACCGAGATTACGAAGACACAGTGGATGATTTTACGTTTTCTAGCCAAACAAGATGGATGTACAATCGGTCAGCTTGCGGAGCGGCTAGAAGTTCGTTCGAGTTCCATGTCTCAAATGATTGATCGATTAGAGTTAGCTGGAACGGTTTACCGTGAACCGGATAAAAATGATGCAAGAACACGCATCGTAAAATTAACTGATGCTGGAAAAGAAATGATCTCTAAAATGAAACATTCCCGAATGGAGATGATGGCTGGTCCATTTAATCAGCTTACCCAGGAGGAACAGAACACGCTGGTTGAAATTATGATGAAAATGACAGCAAATCTTAAGCTACATGGTTCACACTGTAGAGAAGGAGAATAACAGGATTTGTTCGGCTTTCAGCCGGTTAAATAGTTAGGTTCGCTATATAATATAAAATATTGGTGGCGTTATTCAACCTAGTTTTCTTGTATCATTGCATTTTTTGCCTTCTTATAGAGAGGTGTTTTAGAGAAAAAAGGATTTTATTATGAGCTTTATACCAGTCAGTTTAAACGTGTAAGTTAATGAACAGAACCAAGGGGAGGAAATATCTTGAACATTTTAGAAAACATTTATTCTAGACGAAATATCAAAAAATTTAAACCGGATATGGTTGAACCAGAACAAATTAACAAATGGTTAGAAGCAGGAACAATGGCTCCTAATCATAAAATGACTCAGCCATGGGAAGTGTATATGATTGGGCCAGAAACAAGAACAAAATTAAATCATAAAACAAATTTTTGTCATGCACCTGTTGTACTAGCGATCCTATCCAAACACGGATCAACGGAAATAGAGACTTATGAAAATGCTCTTGCCACAGCTTGTTTTGTTCAGAATATGAATTTAGCTGCTTGGGCAGAAGGAGTTGGAACTTTCTGGTCTTCCATGGGGTATGCAGCTAAAAATCGTGAAATCATGGGTATTTCAGATGGGTACGATTGTATCGGGGTGTTTGGGATCGGCTATCCAGAAGAGATTAGTCAACCAAAAGAAAGAACATCTATACAAGAAAAAATTAAGTATCTTTCATAAATAATGTGCCTTGAAAGCAGTGTCTCTTATAGGGAGTCACCGCTTTTTTTATTTTGAAATTGGAATTATTTGGGTTATAGAATACGATTTCTTTTAAAATATAGTATTTCCTCTAAATCTATTAAAGTGTAAAATAATGTTGAATAGTGAAAGGGGATACATACCTTGAATCCAAAATACTTAGATTTACTGGCCCAAAAATATGATAGCGAAGAAAAAGTTATAACGGAAATTATTAATCTTGAAGCGATCCTTAATCTTCCAAAGGGAACAGAACATTTTGTTAGTGATTTACATGGGGAGTATCAAGCTTTTCAGCATGTGTTAAGAAATGGATCGGGAAATGTAAAGGAAAAAATAAAAGACCTGTTTCAAGATGTTTTAACTGAAAAAGAAATGAATGAGTTTGCTACATTAATATATTATCCAGAAGAAAAATTACAGTTAGTAAAAAATACTTTTAGAAATGATAAAGAAGTTAACCAATGGTATATAGTAATCATCTATCGTATGATAAAGCTCATATCGTATGCCTCTTCCAAATATACACGTTCGAAATTACGTAAAGCATTGCCTAATCAGTTTGTTTACATAATTGAAGAATTACTTTATAAGGCAGATGATTCCAACAATAAGGAACAATATTATACGAAGATTGTTCAACAAATTATTTCCTTAGGACAGGCAGAAAAGCTCATAATTGGTCTAGCTTATACTACTCAAAGATTGGTTGTTGACCATCTTCATGTGGTGGGAGATATTTATGATCGTGGACCAGAGCCTGATAAAATTATGGAGACTCTCATAAATTATCATTCGGTTGATATTCAGTGGGGAAATCATGATGTCCTGTGGCTTGGTGCTTTTGCGGGGTCAAAGGTATGTCTTGCAAATATTATTCGAATCTGTGCTAGGTATGATAATCTAGATATTATAGAAGATGTATATGGTATCAATTTGAGACCACTTCTTAACCTAGCCGAGAAATACTATGAGGACAATCCAGCCTTTAGACCGAAGCTACATACAGATAAAAAATTATCTGACCATGAACAGTTACAAATTACGAAAATTCATCAAGCGATTGCTATGATTCAGTTTAAACTTGAAATGCCTATCATCAAGAGACGGCCGAACTTTAATATGTCAGAAAGGCTTTTGCTTGAAAAAGTTGATTATGACAAAAACGAAATAAACATCCATGGAAAAACATACTCACTGGAAAATAGCTGCTTTGCAACGGTCAATCCTGAACAGCCAGAGCAATTATTAGAGGAAGAAGAACAAGTAATGGAAAGACTGCTATTTTCTGTACAGCATTCCGAAAAGTTAGCAAGGCATATGAATTTTCTTATGAAAAAAGGCAGTCTTTATTTGAGATATAATGGAAACCTATTAATCCATGGCTGTATTCCTTTAGACGAAGAAGGACAAATGGAGAAAATGGTGATTGAGAATAAAACCTATGCTGGTCGGGAATTACTGGATAAATTTGAACATTATTTACGTCATGCTTTTGCTCATCCAGAAGAGACTGATGATCTCGCGACAGATATGGTTTGGTATTTATGGACTGGAGAATATTCTTCTCTTTTTGGGAAAAGAGCCATGACAACCTTTGAGCGATACTTCATTAAAGATAAGGAAACCCATAAAGAGAAAAAGAACCCATACTACTATTTACGTGAAAACGAGGACATATGCCGTAAAATTCTAGACGAGTTTGGTCTGAATCCCGATCAAGGTCATATTATCAATGGCCATACACCAGTAAAAGAAATCGAAGGAGAAAACCCAATTAAAGCAAATGGTAAAATGCTTGTCATAGATGGAGGATTTTCCAAAGCGTATCAATCAACAACAGGGATAGCGGGTTACACGTTATTATATAATTCCTACGGTATGCAGCTGGTGGCTCATAAGCAATTTAATTCAAAACAAGAAGTTCTATGTAATGGAACAGATGTTTTATCAGTAAAAAGATTGGTAGATAAAGAGCTCGAAAGAAAAAAGGTAAGAGAAACGAATGTTGGAGAAGAGTTATTACAGGAAATATCTATTTTAAATAGTTTGCGAGAATACCGTTATATGAAATAAGCCGGGACAGTGCTCACTGTCCTGTTTTTTTTTACATAAACTTTCTTTCTTTAAGGTTTTGTTAAGGTTGATACAACATAATAGGCTCAACAAGAAAAAAAGGAGCCGAATAATGAAAAAAAATAATAGATTTACAAAGTGGATGGCACCATTGGTATGTGCAACCTTGTTATTTGCTTGTAGCAATAGTGAAGTTACTTCAACATCAACTAGTACCTCTTCTGGAGTAAATATTGACACTTTAAGTACCATTGGAGATGGAAATATACAAACGGTTGTAAGTAAGCTAGCTACATACAGCGAAGATGATCTTTATACAGAGTGGAAAGATGAGGACCCAACGTATATTCAATTGAATGGGGGTGCAGCCACCTATGAAGGATCAGGAGCTGTGGTTGTTTCTGTAAGTACGATTTACATCCGTACGGGTGGGGTATATGTTCTTAGTGGAACATTAGATGATGGTCAAATCGTTGTGGAAGCGGAGGATAAAAGTACCGTTCGACTCGTCTTAAATGGAGTAGACATTCATAGCAGTACTTCTGCTCCTATTTATGTGAAGGATGCTGAAAAGACGGTGATTTCCTTACCTGAGGGGACAGAGAATACAATTTCTGATGGAACGCAATATGTATACGAGGATAAAGAAGAAGAGGAACCTAATTCAGCTATTTTTAGTAAAGATAATTTAACCATCAATGGAGATGGTAAGCTTACAGTAGAAGCGAACTTTAATGATGGAATTATTGGAAAAGATGAGCTAAGAATTACAGGCGGCAATATTGTGGTTACAGCTGAAGATGATGCCATTGTTGGACGAGACTTAGTAGCTGTTCAAGCTGGGAATTTGACGCTTACAGCTGGCGGTGATGGAATAAAATCAACAAATGATGAAGATGCTGAAAAAGGAAATATTGCCCTTGAGGGTGGAACATATAACATTGTAGCAGACAATGACGGGATCCAAGCGCAAACTTCCCTTTATGTATTAGATGGAGCTTATACTATTGCAACGGGTGGTGGAAGTCCTGAAACAATTGGAATAAATGAGTTTGCTAGTGGAGGACACTCCGATGACTCCACAACTACTACAGAAACAACGAGTGCAAAAGGTCTGAAGGCGACAACGGAGCTTGCGATTGGTGGAGGGACATTTGCGATTGATTCATTTGATGATGCCATTCACAGTAGCGATAGTGTTTTATTCGAAGCTGGGGAAATTACAATTGCATCTGGAGATGATGGGATTCACGCCGATTCTTCGGTAGTGACTAAGGGTGGTAATATTACAATTACAAAGACTTATGAAGGAATCGAAAGTAAAATTGTTGCGATTGCAGGTGGAACGATCGACATTACCTCTGCTGATGATGGTCTAAATGTGGGTGGCGGAGCTGATTCCTCAGGAGACAATATGGTTGAAAGTACTTCAGAGGATCATCTTATTCAGATTACTGGCGGATATGTATCTGTAAATTCACTGGGAGATGGGCTGGATTCCAATGGATCATTTGTTATGACGGATGGTACAGTCGTTGTGAATGGACCAACGGATGCTGGAAATGGTCAAATAGACTATGTTGAGACGTTTGAAATAACGGGAGGAGTATTAGTTGCAGCTGGAAGTACGAAAACACAAACTAGCTCCGAGACGTCTGGACAATATGCAATTATGATGACATACCCAGAAACGCAGGCGGCAGGAACACTTGTTCATCTAGCAGATAGTGAAGGAAATACGATCGCCACATTTGCACCAGAAAAAGATTATCAGTCACTATATATAAGTTCACCGGACTTAGCGAAAGATTCTAGCTATACGTTATATTCAGGAGGTTCTTCAACAGGAACTGAAACGAATGGTTTATACACAGACAGCGATTATAGCGGTGGAACAATCGTAGTAGATTTTACAATCTCAGATGTGATGACAAGGCTGAATGGGTAAAAAAGAGGGTGAAGTCACCCTCTTTTCTTTATATTTCCTATGTAAAAATGAAACTATTCATACTCTCGTTCGTCTATATACTGTATGATCTACTTTTTGGAAGGAAAGGCAGCCATGAAAAGATTTTGGATGTTCATTTGCATGATTCTGATTGCAATTATAATATACTACCAATATATAAAAAAAGAAGATGTCCCATTGCCAACCACTCTTCATCCAGTAGTAGAGGAACGGACAAATCAACTCATTCAAAATATGGCCGATCAGGGAATTACGGTCGTTATTACGGATGGATTCCGTAGTGTGGAGGAACAAAATATTCTATATGAACAAGGTCGTACGACAGCAGGAAGTATTGTTACGTATGCAAAAGGTGGAGAGTCACTTCATAATTTTGGACTTGCAGTGGACTTTGCTCTAAAGACAGAAGCAGGACAGGTCATTTGGGATATGGAGTTTGATGGAAATGGCAATGGATCGGCAGATTGGATGGAAGTGGTTGAGAGGGCTAAGAAACTTGGGTTTGAATGGGGAGGAGATTGGATTGGATTCGAAGATTACCCCCATCTACAACTAGATTTTGGGCTAAGTCTTAATGAATTGCAAAGAGGTAAAAGGCCAACAGAAGAGGCACTGACAGCCTATTAATCAATCATATTGAGTTTATTAAAAGTCATAGAGTATTAGCCGATTACCTCTTTTTGGTAGATCGGCTTTTATATTTTTTTCTTCAAACTACTGCCGAAGTTCAGTTTTATATTTCCTTGGATGATAGTGGTAAAAACATCTTCACTCCTCGTTTATTGAACGGAAGTATTTTTAAGTCTCCCACCAAATGACTAATGTAACCACCAAGACAAGCATAGAACACACCCTCAATTCCAAGTGCGGACTCAAAAAAGGAAGCAATAAAGCCAAAGAAAACCACTCCAACCAATGAATGGGTATAGCTTCGATGCGAAGATACAGATGCTACCATAATATAAATCCCCAATAGAATGACCCAAAGCTCCTCTATAGAAAATCCACCTACAAAGACAGCTATTCCAGTAATGGTTAACATATGTTTTTGCTTAATCAATGATGCGATCAACATGATCATTAAACCGATGCCTACTCCTAGCCATCTCTCAATCTCTGACTTCTCAAAGAAACTATAGATAACCATCATTATTCCAATGATTAGAGCAGATAGCCGAATTACTTTATGTGATAAAGTTATTTTTCCCCGAAGCTTTCCGTCAATATCCAGGTCTGGGATTAAACCTGAGATGCCTCCCAAGCCGACTAACAAAAGTGTTGCAGTCGGTGATGTTTGTAATGAATTTGCAACGACAAATCCTGTTGCTGAACCTACTGCTGCATGCAATGTACCATTCAATTCTATTCCACCTCTATAAATCTATTATGTAGTAAATCAAAACACTTTGTCTATTTTACTACAAAACATCTGTTCTGTTTAGAATCAAAATAATTATTGGTATCAAATCACTAACCCTTTCTTTTTGGGAGTGAGTCTTTTAGTATAGGATTTATACATATTAGACCAGAAAGAAGAGGGAATTAGAATATGATTACTATTGAAAGTGAATGGTTGAAGGTAGATATAGAAAGTCATGGAGCAGAAGTGCGTAGAGTAAAACATAAGAAAAATGGATTAGATTATATGTGGACAGGGGACAACAAATACTGGGGAAGGGTGTCTCCAGTATTGTTTCCGATAGTAGGACGTTTAAAAGATGATCAATATCAAGTTAATGGTCAAACGTACAAGATGTCACAACATGGTTTTTTACGTGACGTAGAATTCAGTGTACTAGAGCAGACAGCAACAAATGCTTCTTTTATTTTTGAATCTGCTGGACGTTTTAGTGATGTGTATCCTTATGAGTTTAAAGCGATTATCCGGTATATACTTCAAGACGACTCACTAAGTGTACATTGGGAAATTGTGAATGAAAATGAGAAGGAAATGCATTTTTCTATTGGTGCTCATCCTGCATTTAAGATTCCACTTTTAGAAAATGAAACCATTGAGGATTATCATCTACACTTTACTCCTGCTGCAGATAAGAATGTGAGGGAGTATGAGCTGCAGAACTCTTTGCTTCATGAGAAAGGGAGTATTAATGATATTGGGACGCTTCCACTAACGAATTCACTATTTGCGCATGATGCTCTCGTATTCAGCAATATTGACAGGATTACATTGGTATCAAATAAATCCAGTCATGGTGTAGAAGTTATGTTTGAAAATTTTCCGTTTGTTGGAATTTGGTCAAAATATATCGATGAAGATGGCAGTATTGCGCCATTTGTATGCATTGAGCCATGGTACGGGGTGGCTGATACATATGATACATCAGGGGATTTTAGTGAAAAGTTTGGTAATAATATGCTTGAACCAGGAAATACTTTCCACACTGAGTATTCAATGAGATTTAAATAATAGACAATTTAATTAAACTAAACATGAAAGAACTCTTTATTATAGGAGTTCTTTCATTTTATCTCTATTAATGCATTAGATTTTGAACACAGAGCATAAGCTCAAGTTATTTCTGATTTAGATGTATAAAAACTTTTTCCGGTGAGAAAGGGAAAAAGTTTGCTCGGTTATGAAAACGTTTTAATGTTAAGCTTTAGTTGTTCAAAAATACAAAGAATTAGGAGGAAAAAATGAAACGTAAATTGGTATTATGTATTCTGCTGTTAGTCAGTGTAATTTTTTCAAGCGGTTTTAGTAACCAGAATGTTAGTGTTAAAAAGAATGATGTAAAACCTGAAGTTAGTCAGAAAAAGCAAGCTTCAAAAGCAAGAACAGTCATTACCACTGATGGTGAAGTAGATGATATGAATTCCGTTATCAGATACCTTTTATATGCAAATGAGATGAATTTAGAAGGAATTGTCCTTACAAGCTCTGTGTACCACTACGCTGGTGACGTAGAAAAAGGCATAGAACCTTTTAGATGGACAGGAACAGAATGGTTATCGAAAATGATAGACGCATATGAAGAGGGCTATCCAAATTTAATTAAACATGCCGATGGTTATCCGACTCCAGACTACATACGCAGCGTAACAAAAATTGGTAATATTTCCGATGTAGGTGAAATGGAACAAATAACAGAAGGGTCTGAGTTCTTAAAGGATCTGTTTTTAGATAATAATGAAAGCGATTTATATGTTCAAACTTGGGGTGGGACAAACACTACGGCAAGAGCGTTAAAATCAATCCAAGAAGAATATGAAGATTCAACTGAATGGGAAGATATTAAAAAAAGAGTTAGTGAAAAACTAGTACTTTATATTATTTTAGATCAGGATGATAGTTATAATTCTTATATTGCAAAGAATTGGCCAAATATAAGAATTATAAATGATCAATCAAATTTTTGGCATTTTGCCTATGCGTGGAAATACCATACGGATGAAGTAAATAGTAGGCTACAAGGTGCATGGAATAAGGAGAATATTAAGTATGACCACGGACCATTGATGGAGCTATATGCATTAATGGGTGACGGTAACATAATCGAAGGAGTATTACCTGAAGAGCAACGCGGAAGTGAAGATTATTTATCGAACAATCCTCAATATAACAGATATGATTTCATTTCTGAAGGAGATTCACCTTCCTTTTTCTATCTGATTGATAATGGATTGAGAAGTATAGAAGATCCATCCTATGGTGGTTGGGGAGGCCGCTTCGGTGCGGTAAACGAAAAGTTATACAGAAACACCGTTTTAGATTTTAATGTCTACACGAATCGTTATGAAGCGGAATACTCTTTAATGCGATGGTTTGACGATATACAAGATGATTTTGCCGCAAGAACTGACTGGCTAGTAGCCTCAAAATATGACGATGCCAATCATAATCCTACTCTAACAATTAAAGAAGGATTAGATTTAACCGTAAACAAAGGACAAAAAGTAACACTCCACGCTAGGGGGAAAGATCCTGATGGAGATAAGCTAACATATAAATGGTGGAGATACTTTGAGGCAGATACTTATGAAGACTCAAAGGCACCTCAGAAAGAAACCGTACCACAATTAGCAGGAGATTTACAGCTAGGGCTTCACCGTGAATTGGCTGAGGGTGAAGTAATAGACAGTATTCCCTTAAAAGGAGCCAATTCAAAAACTGTGAAATTTACTGTCCCAGAAGATGCAAAGTCAGGGGATACCATTCATATAGTTGCAGAAGTACAAGATGATGGTGTACATGGGTTAAAACACTATCAACGTGTTATTTTAACAGTTAAATAGTAGTGTAAGAAGTCAAGGAGAAGAATTCCTTGGCTTCTTTTTTTGTAAAGAAGTCCACGCCTTCTAAAAATTTTATCCAACCCCAAAGAGCTAAATATTGTAGAATGATTACTATAGAGAGACTTCACGTTTTGGGGGGATTAATTTGACTGCTACGGAACTGGGGAGAGTACTTATCGTAGATGATGAGATATTAATCAGACAAGGGATTAAGCATTATCTTAATTGGGAATACGAGGGTTTTACAATTGTTGGGGAAGCTTCGAATGGTCAGGAAGCACTTGAATTAATCGAAGCAACAAACCCACATATTATTGTTACAGATATTGTCATGCCCGTTATGGATGGGGAACAGCTAACGAGAATCGTCAAGGAGAGATATCCTCAAATTGAGGTAATTGTCTTGAGTAGCTTTGGTGATTTTGAATATGTTCGCTCTACCTTCCAAAGTGGTGTGGTTGATTACATATTAAAACCAACGCTTGATGCAGAGTCACTTTTAAAAGTATTAAAGAATGCCGTGCGTAGAATTCCTTCACTTAATCTAGTGGATCAGCAGGTAGAAAACCGTCTTTCTATCGAGCAAATATTAAATAAGTTAATTTCAGGTTATATTGTTGAAGGTCCAGAATTTGAAAGAATAACCACACAATTTTTACATAAACGTTTTTGTCTACTCGGAACAGATCTTAAAGTGGGAAGAGCGGTACTATTTAAAGGGATTTTTGAGAAATTAAAAATCGCTCTCCAAGAGCTAAATTACACGGTTCACTTTGAAGATCATGTACTCCTTGTAAATGGAGCTGATTTTACGAAACTGATTGAATTAGTCCAGCAACTGGCAGAGTCAGAACCTGGGATTGGCTTTGTTTTGGCTGAGGAATTTGAGGATATTTCACAACTAGGAAAAATGTATAAAGATGAACTATTAATACTATTAAACTATCGTTATTATTTTTCTAATTACCCGTTACTAAGGAAGGGAGATCTACCAAATTCTGCACCGAAATCCAAGAATTTTAATTTGGATGGTTTTACTAGTGATTTTAAGCGTAAGCATTTTAATTCTGCCTTTGGATATTTACAAGAACATGTGAAAAAATTATCTACTTGTTATACAACCGATGTTCATGAGTATAAGGATTTTTTCGGGAATATCATTTTTAATATCACCATTCTTCTCAGTAATATGGAGTACAATGTGAAGGAATTAGAACAATCTAGATATTTGTATCTGAAATCGATAGAGGAGTCCCGTTCTGCACAGGAAGCAATCGAGATTTTAGAAGAGTTTATTGATGAGGCAAAACAAGCGATCTTCTCAATTCAACAACAACCGGAAAACGTACATATAAAAAAAATATTGGATTATATTCATGACCACTTTGCAGAACCTTTAACACTCACAGATGTTGCCCAGTATTTTCATTTTAACCCTTCTTATCTATCAAGCTATTTCTCCACTCATACTCATGAGGGTTTTAATGAATACCTAAATAAGGTTCGGATCGAAGAAGCGTCAAAATTACTCATGCAAGGGACGGAGACTATTTCGGAGATTAGTGTTAAAGTGGGTTATTCTGATCACAGTTATTTTTGCAAAGTATTTAAAAAAATAAAAGGACTGTCACCAAGTCAATTTAGAAGAAAACAATACATGAGATAAGAGCTGGTGGATGATGAGATTAATTCCCGAACGATTCAAACATAATAATTTGTTTATCACCATGTTTATGATTACGGTCTTAATAATTGTAACCGTTTCCGTAACGGTTACCTGGACCACCATTCGAATGTCGGAGCAATTCTTTTTTGATAAGTTTAGCATTACAAACGCGAGAGTGATGAAACAGTTAAATGAGAGTCTCGATAAGTTTAACTACTCTATTGTTATCGCTTCGAATAACCTACAGCAAAGTGTTACCCTTAAGGAAATTTTAACGAAGGAAGACGAATCCAATGTCGAGCGTTTAAGTTCTATTTATACGATGAGTCAACTAATGAAACGGCTTGAACCAAATTTGGATGCATATGAGGTAAGCGTTATTGTTACGGGGACAAATGGGATCAGCTATGCAACCGATCGTTCATATTGGCCCATTCATGACGAAGAGTTAAAAAATAGTTATTTGACTAAGAAAACGTATGACAATCCCAATAAACTTTTTTATCAATATGACTATCGTCCAAACCGGGAGGATGGACGGTATATAGTTGCTACAAAGGCATTATTAGAAAGAACTTCTGGAAATAATTATGGGTCACTCTATTTCGCTATAAAAGAAACAGAGTTTAAAAAGTTTTATTCTAGTTTTACTAGTCCTGGCAATAATGTATTCTTTGTCAATTCTGATGGAATAATTGTTTCTAGCAATCAATCAAAACTAATTGGGCAAAAATCAAACGAGCTATTAGGTTACGCTACTAAAAGTGGTGAGAGTCCAAATGATGACTATATAATCGGTGACTTTATGGGGAAGGAACAGATTATTTTAATGGAATATATCCCATCGTTCGATATGTATATGTTTAATATTATTGATAAACAAACGGCATTTGGTAGCTTAATCGACACTAACAAAATTTTACTTATTGTGATGGGGATTGTTTTTATTGCCCTTATTATTGTGCTACTAGCCTCTAGAAGATTAACCAATTCCTTATCAAGAATGGTAAAGCAAATTGAAAATACGTCAAAACACGATTTTCACCAATATGTATCCGTTTCTGGTACTTACGAAACAAGGCAAATTGGGAAAGCCTTTAACTCTATGCTTGATGAACTCCATGAGTATGTTGACCAGCTTGTCGTTTCACAAAAACAACGGCGGAATGCAGAACTAGCCGCATTGCAGCAACAAATAAATCCACATTTCTTATATAATACATTAACATCAATCAAGATGATGGCAAACCATGGAAGTAAAGAAGAAACGGAGTCAATGATTAATGCGTTGATTTCTTTATTACAAAACACCATAGGAAATGTTAATGAGACCGTTACAGTAAAACAAGAAATCGACAATCTCAGAAACTATGTATTAATTAATCAGAAGCGATATGGAAATCGAATAAAAGTAAACTTCTTTGTTTCAGGGGATTGTGAGGATCACAAAATTCCAAAGCTAATCCTACAGCCTTTTATGGAAAATTCCTTTTTTCATGCATTCAACCATAAGCCAGAGGGGTTTATTCATGTTCTTATCTGGAAGGAACGGAATTTATTGATTTGTGAAGTTGTAGATAATGGTGATGGTATGGAGGTCTCAGAAGACAGTCATCTACCTCTTTCCAATCGCAAGCAAGAGTTCTTTTCAGGTATTGGTGTCAGAAATGTAGATGAACGTATTCAACTTATTTATGGAGACTCGTATGGTGTTCAAATCTCAAGTGAGTTAGGGGAAGGGACAAAGGTACGAATAACACTTCCATTATAAAAAAAATCATATAATCTAAAAAAAATACAATATTTTAAAAATGAAAGCGTATTCAGCAACTGAAAAATTTACTAATACTTAAAAATATCGTCCTAACTGTTAGCCTTATTGGGATGCTACCATAATACTTGTAAGCGAGAGAGCGCTTACAAGAGAAAATATAACGGGGGGCAAATCGATGAAAAAAGTTCTTGCACTATTTTTAGTTAGTATTTTATTTTTGGCTGCTTGTTCTTCAGGTTCTTCCAAGGACACTTCCGGAGAGGCAAAGGATTCAAATGAAATAACTGTATGGGCGTGGGATCCAAATTTTAATATTAAAGCTATGAATCTTGCAAAGGATGCATACGCAAGTGAAAATTCGGATTTAGAGATTAAGATCATTGAAAATGCACAGGATGACATTATTCAAAAGTTAAATACTAGCTTAAGTTCTGGAACAACAAAAGGATTACCCAATATTGTTTTAATTGAAGATTATCGTGCACAAAGCTTCCTTCAAGCTTATCCTGATATGTTTCATGAATTAACAGGTGCTTTTAATGCAGATGATTTTGCACAGTATAAGATCGCACCTACAAGTGTTGATGGTAAAAACTATGGTCTTCCGTTTGATACGGGTGTATCAGGGCTTTATGTTCGAACAGATTATCTAGAGCAGGCTGGATACACAGTAGAAGATTTACAAAATATAGATTGGAAGCAATATATTGAAATTGGTAAGAAAGTGAAAGAAGCTACTGGGAAACATATGCTTACACAAGATCCTAATGACCTTGGTCTCATTCGTATGATGATTCAGTCTGCTGGTTCTTGGTATTTGAAGGAAGATGGAAAGACTCCTAATCTAGCTGGAAATGAAGCACTTAAAGTAGCATTTGAAACGTATAAAGAGATTTTAGATGCCGATTTAGTTAAACCGATTTCTGACTGGAGCCAGTTTTTAGCTGGATTTAATAGCGGTGATGTTGCTACTGTACCAACGGGCAACTGGATTACTCCTTCGATAAAGGCTGAAGCTTCACAGGCTGGTAAATGGGCAGTTGTTGCGCATCCGAGACTTCCAGGAGTACAGGAATCAGTGAACGCATCTAACTTGGGAGGAAGTTCATGGTATGTTCTAAATGTGCCAGGTAAAGAGGATGCTGCTGATTTCCTAGCAAAAACATTTGGATCAAACGTAGAGTTCTATCAAACCATCAATAAAGAAATTGGTGCGATCGGTACGTTTAAGCCAGCTGCTGAAGGTGAAGCATATCAAGCGGGAGATGAATTCTTCGGAGGTCAAAAAATTATAGCAGAATTTGCAGCATGGACGGAGCAGATACCTCAAATCAACTATGGTTTGCACACCTATGCGATCGAAGATATCCTAGCAGTGGAAGCGCAAAACTATATAAAAGGAAAAGACCTTGATAAAGTACTAGAAGATGCTCAAAAACAAGCGGAAGCGCAAGTGAAATAATCTACTAGCTTCATAAAAATAGCCTCGGAAACTCGGCGGCTTCTCCTATTCAGTTTTTGACTGGATCTGATCAATCAGGGGAACTACTTGTTCCGGGGCTAGTTCTATTTATTAAGGTGAGGAGTTGAAAAGTGTGATCACAGTAAAAACAAAGCAAAATTTCCAACCCATGCATTCTACCCGTAGCCTTCGCATTAAAAATACGGCTATTGGCTGGTCCTTTATTGCGCTTGCAACGGTTTTAATATGCCTGTTTTATTTCTATCCGATGGTACAGGCATTAATTATGTCGATGCAATCAGGGACTGGAACCAATTTAACTTTTGTTGGTTTAGATAATTATGCACGCTTATTGCAGGACCCAACGTTTTTAACAACAGTAAAAAATACAGTTATTTATTTGATCATTCAAGTACCCATCATGATTATTCTCGCTCTGTTTATCTCCGTGTTGTTAAATGATAAAACACTGAAGCTAAAGGGCGTCTTTCGTACGGCAATATTCCTTCCTTGTGTCACTTCATTAGTTGCCTATTCGGTTATATTCAAATATTTGTTTGGGCAAGAAGGAATTATTAATATTTTTTTATTGAAGTTATCGATTATATCAGAGCCGATTCAATGGCTTACCGATCCTTTCTGGGCAAAGATGGCCATTATTGTTGCCATTACTTGGAGATGGACTGGATACAATATGATCTTTTACCTATCTGCATTGCAAAACATTGATCACTCGATATACGAAGCAGCAAAAATAGATGGTGCTTCACCGTTTCAAATATTTTTTAAGATTACGATACCGTTATTAAAGCCCATTATTTTATTCACTTCTATTACTTCAACAATTGGAACACTTCAATTGTTTGATGAAGTCATGAATATTACACAAGGTGGACCGGGAAATGCGACAATGACGATTTCTCAGTATATTTACAATCTGTCATTTAAATATACACCTGACTTTGGTTATGCAGCGACAGTCTCATACGCGATCGTCATCATGATTGTGATCTTCTCAATTATCCAGTTTAAAGTGGCAGGTGATAAAAATGCTTAAAAGAGTGTTCAGCTATGGATTTCTTACAATTGCGGCAATTATCTCGTTCTTTCCATTTTTATGGATGATTATCAGCTCAACTAATAAATCAGTTGATGTTACGAAGGGGCGGCTATTACCGGGAAGTCATTTTTTGGAGAACTTAAGCAATTTATTGGAGACTGTTGATTTAGTGCCAGCTTTAATGAATTCAGCAAAAATCTCCATTACAACTACTATTCTTTCATTATTGATAGCATCACTAGCAGGCTATGGATTTGAAATTTATCAAAGTAAAGCCAAAGATATGGTATTTAATTTTTTATTGTTATCCATGATGATACCTTTTGCCGCGTTAATGGTTCCGTTGTTTAGGATGTTTGGATCGATTTCGCAGACAGCGCCTTTTATTGGGATCGATACCTTTGCAGCTGTCATTTTACCCACAGTAACCACTGCGTTTCTTATCTTTTTCTTTCGACAAAGTACGAAAATGTTTCCTAAAGATATCCTGGAAGCAGGGAGAATCGATGGTTTAACCGAACTTGGCTGCTTCTTTAGAATTTATGTTCCGACAATGAAAACAACTTACTCTGCCGCAGCAATTATTACATTTATGGCTAGCTGGAATAGCTACTTGTGGCCGTTAGTTGTTCTACAGTCACCTGAAAATCAAACCATACCCTTACTAATATCAGTTCTTGGATCAAGCTACTCCCCAGATTTCGGGGTGATCATGACCGCGATAGTTATTGCAACATTACCGGCTGCATTCATCTTCTTCATCATGCAAAAGCAGTTCGTTGCTGGAATGATGGGGTCTGTAAAATAGTTTGGGAAGAAGTTATACAAAAAATTTAACCCCAAAGGTGTGAAAATATGAAAACGAATAATCCAACAATTAATTGGCTTACGGATGTAAATGTGTTCGCTGTTAATCGTCTTCCAGCACACTCTGACCATCACTATTACGAAACAATGGAGGAAGCAAAAAACTCTGCACCTATGAACATGCGGAAAAGTCTGAATGGAGAATGGAAATTTAGTTATTCCGTCAACCCTGATAACCGCCCAGAACATTTTTACAAACTCGATTTTAATTATTCCGGATGGGGGGATATTTCAGTGCCTGGCCATATTCAGCTCCAAGGGTATGGTCAGCCGCAATATGTGAATACGATGTACCCTTGGGACGGCCATAATGACATTCGGCCACCAGAAATTCCAACCGATCATAATCCTGTTGGTAGCTATATTAAATCTTTTACTATTCCTGAAAATATGAAAAAGAAGCCGGTATATATATCCTTTCAAGGTGTAGAGTCCGCTTTTTATGTTTGGTTGAATGGAGAGTTTATCGGTTATAGTGAAGACTCGTTTACCCCGGCTGAATTCGAACTTACTCCTTATGTAACAGAAGGAGAAAATAGGCTGGCAGTTGAGGTGTATCAGAGAAGTACAGGAAGTTGGTTGGAAGATCAGGACTTTTGGAGATTCTCAGGTATCTTCCGTGATGTGTATTTGTACACGGTACCGGAAATACATGTTGTTGATTTACACCTTAGACCGGAATTGGATTCTACTTTCACAAAAGGTACTTTGTCGGCCGATTTAAAGCTTCAAGGGCTATCTGCTTCAAAAATTTTAGTTGAGTTAGTTAATAGTAACGGAGATCTTGTTTCTTCAACAAATGGAAAAGTGAACGACGGCAAATGGTCCATTTCTATGTCACTTGATAAGCCCGAGCTTTGGAGTGCGGAAAGTCCATATTTGTATGAATTATATATTCAGCTTTTTAACGAGGAAGATCAATTGGTCGAGGTTGTGCCGCAAAAGGTTGGGTTTAGAAGATTTGAACTATTGAATAAAGTGATGTACCTAAATGGGCAGAGAATTGTGTTTAAAGGGGTAAACCGTCATGAATTCAATCCTCGACGTGGACGTGCGATTACAAAAGAAGATATGATCTGGGATATTCAAACATTAAAGCAAAATAATATTAATGCGGTGCGTACGTCTCATTATCCGAATCAAAGCTATTGGTACGAATTATGTGACGAATATGGAGTGTATGTGATTGACGAAATGAACCTTGAAACACATGGTTCTTGGCAAAAGATGGGGGCGGTCGAACCTTCTTGGAATATACCTGGGAATAAACTGGAATGGCAAGATATTGTTATGGATCGAGCGATTTCAATGGTCGAACGGGACAAAAATCATCCTTCTATTCTTATCTGGTCGTGTGGAAATGAGTCCTATGCTGGAGAGGTCATTCTAAACGTCTCTAATTATTTCAGAGAGGTAGATCCAAGTCGTCTCGTTCATTATGAAGGGGTGTTCCATAACCGTGACTATAATGATACTAGTGATATGGAAAGCCGGATGTACGCAAAGCCAGCGGATATTGAAAAATACTTAATGGGAAATCCAGAAAAGCCATATATTAGCTGTGAGTATATGCATGCAATGGGAAATTCGCTTGGTGGAATGTACAAATACACAGAATTAGAACAAAAGTATCCAATGTACCAAGGTGGATTTATTTGGGACTATATTGATCAATCAATTTATAAAAAAGACCGTTATGGTCGAGAGTACCTAGCCTACGGTGGTGATTTCGGGGATCGTCCGACCGATTATGGATTTTGTACGAATGGAATTGTCTACGCCAATCGAGAACTCTCTCCTAAAATGCAGGAAGTGAAATATTTATATCAAAATGTTAAGCTGCTCCCAACTGAAGCAGATGTAACGATTAAGAATGAGAGTCTTTACTCAAATACAAAAAATTATGTTGTTGAGTATGCCTTGTTTTTAGAAGGGATGGAGTTGTACCGAAATACACTAGTAACTGATGTGGAACCTCAAAGCGAAAGAAGCTACAAGTTTCAATGGCCCGTAGACATTCAAAAAACGAATGGCGAATATTGCGTTCAGGTTTCATTAAAGCTAAAAGAAAGCACTATTTGGGCAGAAGCGGGGTATGAAATTGCCTTTGGACAGTTTGTCTACCAAGTTGGATCAAAGGAAATGTCCTATGGTGACGGAGAACTGCGTGTGGTTCATGGTGATGTGAATATTGGCGTACACGGGAAAGATTTCACAGTCATGTTCTCCAAGCAGGTGGGAAGTTTAATCTCATTAAATTATGCAGGAAAAGAATTGATTGCTCTTCCTCCAGAACCATTATTCTGGAGAGCAACGACGGATAATGATCGAGGCTTTTCACAAAGCTACCATTCCGGGATTTGGTATGCGGCGAGTTTAGCGAGGAAATGTGTGGGTGTTAAATTAGAAGAAAGTGAGAATCAAGTAAAGGTATCTTTTACGTATCATTTCTCCATCAATAGTGAATTAGAAGTGAAAATAGCTTACACCGTATTCCCTAATGGAAGTGTTCGTGTGAATTCAACTTACAAAGGGGCGGAGAACTTGCCGCAGCTGCCGATCTTCGCCGTTTCTTTTAAAATACCTGCTGATTACAACCAATTAGAGTGGTATGCGATGGGTCCAGAAGAAAATTATTCTGATCGTGCGATGGGAGCGAAACTTGGTATATTCAAAAATCAGGTAACTGACAATCTATCAAGTTATTTAATGCCACAAGAGTCCGGAAATCGTACAGGAGTCCGGCGTGTTAATGTGACAAACCTAAATGGCCACGGATTAAAAATTTCTTCTGTGGAGCAACCAGTGGAATGTAATTTCTCCCCGTATACAGCGTTTGAGCTTGAGAATGCGAAGCATATTTATGAACTTCCAAATATCCATTATACAGTAGTCACAGTGGCTGGAAGACAAATGGGTGTTGGGGGTGACGACAGCTGGGGAGCGCCTGTTCATGAAGAACATCTCATCAAGGCAGATAAAGACATGGAATTTGAGTTTATGATTGAAAGAATCTGAATGCATGAGAAGAGTCCCAAAGATGGGACTCTTTCTTATGAAATAGGAGTTGTTTTCTTCATTCTCTGTAGTTTTACATCACTATACCGTGTGAAATGATATCAACTTTGACATTAGTAGTAAATTCAATGTTTTTAAAATAATCCTTTTTATCTTGCATCTTCCAAGTGTTAGGATGAAAGGCCATTAATCTTCTTCCAATTCCAAAAGCGTCACAGTTCGACTCTTGCAGTGTTTTTATAACCGAGTCCGCCTCATTTGTGAGTTCTTCTGATAATACTTTGTTTAGCCGATCGATTTGTTTTGGTACATCCCCCTTGGGATATTCCTCAATGTTTACTTTGAGATAAAGATTTAGCTTAACAGAAACAAGGCCATTTTTTACTTGTACCTTTAATTTTCTTTTCATATGTTGGACATTAAATGAAATATAATTATTTATTTTGAAATTTTCTTCATCGTTCACTTTTGTTGTGAATCGCGCGAACTTTCCTTTTTTATTTTTCATCAATAGAAGAAGGGTTGAATCTTGTGGGGGAAGACTCCCCGCATATTTTCTTTCATTCATTAGAGCAAGTCCGACCACAACTGCACTATTTTTGTCATTTCGTTTTAGGTATGGCAGTATAATATCTTCTCCCGGATCTAACATCTCTGAAGCTAGTGTCTGAATGGTTTCATTCGGAATGATTGTGTTTTCTTCAGCACTAGTAAGAGCGTCTTGTATATATTCACTTATGTTTGTCTTATCTCTCGGTTTAATATTAAGAAAATCAACTGCTTTTCCCTCTACAATTCCTAATGTAGCCCCTAATGAATTTCTCGGATCTCTCCAAATGACATCTAATGTAGGATAGATATCATTAACAGCGATCTGTTCACCGAAAAGGATTAATTTATTCTTTGATGTATCTAAGTTTCCAGATATTTCTCGTGCTATTTTCTTCCGAGATTCCCTTGGTGTTAGACCTTTTGCAGAAAATGTTTCACTTTTAACCAAGGATTGCGGGCCACCGGAGGGCTCCTTGATGATAGGAATGGAGATCCCTAATAAAAATTCATCGTTTTCTGATAAATCATAACTTAAAGTCTGTACCAATATGGCGTTCTTCATCAGATGTTGGTCCCAACAACCGGCAAGCAATATACAAAGGAGAAATAAGATAGTGAGTTTCCTTTTCATACCTTATTCACCTCTTCTTTTTTTGACAAAATTAACGAAAGTAATAATAGAAGTAAAGGTATTATAACAATAAAAATATAGTGGGTTGGTCCAAGAAATTGATTGAAACTTTCGAAGTCTCTTTCCTGATCAGGAAGAAGAGCCAAAACTAGATAGAAACCTGCTACAAGTGGCAGAAAGGTAGTATAGTTTTTTTTTCTACCTAGGCTCGCTAAACCCCATGCAGATAAAAATAGCCAATTGGCAATGGAAGTAGCAACGATTATGAGCCACAGCGATAAGAAAAATAAATCCGTTCTTTCGAGAACCTGAAAAGAGTAGGCTTTGATCATGTACAATAAAGGCTCTGGAGTCAGTGCAATATCAGCATTCGTTTCAAAATAAACAAGGCTAGCAAACACCATAAAGGTATAAAAGACCGTGACAAAAATATTAGCTGTTGTAATGGCTTTAAGCTTATCTTTTCCAGAGGATTGCACAAATGGATGGATAAATAAAAAGAGTTCAAAGCCTAACATCGAGAAAGCGGCTTCCTTTGATCCTTTAAGGATCGTTAACATATCATTACCTCCTATTGGAAGGATGTAAAGGAAGTTTGCATCTTTCATACTATACGAAATCAATACGATTAATAAAAAAAGAATTGGAGATACAAGTACATAAAATCGAGCAATACTTGTTAAACCTGCACTAACAATGTAAATGCAGGTTATAAGAACTAAAACCATAGTAATCCAATTGGGCGTCCGCGGTAAAATCCATTTATCAATGATATCACTATATCTTGCTAAAACTAAGCTACCTGTTACCATAAAATACAGGGAATAACTGAGCGTAAGAAACTTCCCTAACACTTTTCCTAGTAAGTTGGGAAGGATTTGGTATAGAGAAAAGGAAGGAAATCTTCTGCAAAGTGCCCAAATGATTAAAATAATTACTTGGGAGATAGCTCCTGCTATTAGTGTAGAAATCCAGCCATCCTGCTTGGCTACTAATGCTACATCATGTGGCAAAGAAAGAATTCCTACACCAATTTGAGCTTGAATAAGCATGAAGGCAAGCTGTTTATTTGTGACCTTATTTTTGTTTTTTTTCATTAAACTTCCATCCTCTTGCCAAAGATTGTCTATCAGTGGTGGTTGATTTTGAATCAAATGGCCGTGTATTAAATTTCCAAATAGGTAAGCGGATAAAAGTATCTTTCAAGTCCTTCAAATGAAAAGGAGCCCAAGGTGTAAAATAGGGAGTACCGAAAGATTCTAGTCGACATAAATGAGATAATATCAACATCGTTCCAAAAGCAATCCCTACAAATCCAAATGTGGATGCTAGTAACATAAGAATAAAGCGCAAAAAGCGAACGGCATCACTCATTGCAGATGTAGGTATGCTGTATGCAGCTACAGCAGTAATGGCAACAACAACAATCATGGTATTCGAAATAAGACCTGCACGGACAACTGCGTCACCGATAACAAGACCTCCAACAATACCAATGGTTTGTCCAATTCTTGAGGGAAGGCGAACCCCTGCTTCTCGGATCAATTCAATGGTCAATTCCATAACAAGTGCTTCAATTAAAGGTGGAAAGGGAATATTTCTAATTGAACTTATTACGGGGAGGACTAACTCATCTGGCAGTACCTCGAAATGAAAACCGATTACTGCAATGTAAACAGCAGGTAAATTAACGGCGATAACGATACTTAAGAATCTTAATGAACGAACAAACGAACCAATAATCCAGCGTGAATTATAATCATCTGGCGAATGGAAGAAGGCAAAAAATGTAATAGGTATTAGTAAACAAGAAGGATTTCCTTCTATGAAAACGGCAACTCTTCCTTCATTCAAGTGACCTACCACACGGTCGACTCTCTCTGTGTATAATATTTGCGGAAAGGGTGACCAGGTGGAATCTTCAATTAACTCCTGTAGATATCCAAAACTAGGTATATAATCAATAGAGATACCATCCATTCGCCGTTTGAATTCTTTTATTAATTCTTTATTTGCAAGATCTTCTCTATAAACTAGAGATACTTTGGATTGAATCTGGTCACCAACTTTTAAATGCTCTAACTTCAAGGTTGGAGTTTTTATAGCTTTTCTAATTAAATGAAGATTCGTCATAAGGTTTTCTACAAAACCTTCATGAGAACCCTGAATTACTTGTTCATTATTTGGTTCCTGGACTTGCCGGTCCTTGGATAAGGCAACATCCAACATGTAAAATTCCTGGTTCCCATCCAATAGCAAAATACAGGCACCATTTAAAAGTTCTTGTTGAGCTTGGTACAGATTATTGGATATCTGGAAAGTAGATTTCAGTACATCTTCCACTTGGGCGTCATCTGCTTCCATAACAGGTTTTAGGATATTTTTTTGAATTTTTTCCTTATCTGCCATGGTTTCTAAAAAGATAAGAATTCCAGAGATAGTCCTTACATTTAATGTATTAATTTTTAAATCATCTGAACCAGAAAATGCTTGTTTAAAGAAAGAAGTATTGTCATCGATTGTATCGAATACCTCCTGAAACGCTTGGGAGTCTTGCTTGGAAGGACTTTGTTTGATATCCCCATTCTTTGGCCTTTTGAAAATAAGGGAAGAGAGTTTCATTTTCTTACTCCATCTCATACAGTTTCTATTACTTTTCCCACTATTGGAATATCTATGTAGTTTGGCTATCATTATCCATTACATTACTTTTCTGATAAGTTCTTTTCTAGCGGGAAGAGTTTTATTTTATTTCCCTTATAGCTCTAGAATTTGGATTATTTTTTATTTTTTAAAAAAGTATTTAAAAATTCATAGTATTCCTATAAGATATATAACATGATAGTAGTAGAAACCTTATTAGATAATTTAGTTAGTATAGGGGAAATCAATGAACACTTTAGAAAAGTCGAATGACAATATAAAAAATCAATCGTTAGAACGATTAATTGTATACTTTAATAAAATGAAAGGAGAATCCAGAAACAATACTAAGTTTGATTATATAGATTCCATCATTAGTGTTGTAGGGGTTTTTCTAGCTGTTAGTATCATTTGTATTTTAGCTTTTTCCTCAAATTATTCTATGGTAATAGGTCCTTTAGGAGCAAGCAGTATTTTAGTATTTGCGGCGCATAACGGTCCTTTATCTCAACCTAGGCAAGTGATTGGGGGTTACATACTTTCCACTGTTACGGGTCTTCTCATATGGAGTATATTTGGGAAGAGTCTGTTTATTATAATATTGTCCTTGGTTATTGTGCTAATTTTAATGGCTCTCACAAAAACCATTCACCCTCCCGCAGCAGCTAGTGCGCTAGTAGCGATTAACTTTGAAACAGGATGGGGATATCTTATTCCAGTTTTCATAGGCATCTTTTTACTAGTGGTTGTTTCCATGCTATATAATAATCTATTTCCTAGGAGACAGTACCCGAAACATTGGCTGTAAATAAACGATTTATTAATATTGTAAAAGTAAGACATCCGTAGATTTAATTAACGGGTTCGGTTTTCGAGTACAAAAACTTAATTAGCAAACAAATTAGCAGTCTTAATTCGCAACTGAATTGGACTGCATTTTTTTTGTTGAATATAAAGGTTTTCCATAAATGTAATGGTATTTTAGCACCTTAGTTCGCACCTCTTTTAACAGGATGACAAAAGTTAGTGTCAGTGTTCGAATTTGTTTGTTAATTTAATTAGGGATAGATGTGCTGAAAGTGGTAGGTAGATTTTTGGATATTCAAGTTAGAAAGACAAGTTATCTGAAAGAAAAGACACTGTTGTTATTCATTGTTGACTTTTTCGGGAGGTATAGGAATTCATAGGCGGAGAAATTCCGGTTAATGTCTATAGTAGGGGCTCAAGAAGCAGATATAAGCGGATATATTCCGATTAACTTCTCTATATATACCTAAATCTAAAGATTAGGTTCATATAAGCGGAAAAACTCCGCTTATTTTGCGGGAAATGTTGGTATTTCCCAAAATAAGCGGAATTTCTCCGTTTATTTTTCAAACGTAGTGAAAACAATGTGTAAAATGCTTGGAGACACAATGTTCCAAGCATTTTTGCTTATCAAATTTCCTATAATTTAAGTGTGAATTACCGTTGGAATAGCAAGGTTAGTTCTAATTTTGTACTTCAAAACCGAACTACTTAAGATTTAATTCTACGGTTTTTAATTTGCAAAAATTAGTGTCACTTGTGTTTTAGATAGTCTTTGGATTTATCCATTGATATAATATTATATATTCTTTCACAATCTAAATACGGACATAATCTCGATAGTATAAATAGAGTTTAATTAAGGAATGAGAGGGAGATAGTTTTGAAAATTTTAACGGTTGAAGATTTGGTTCGAAAATTTTCATTAAAAGTACTAACTGGGGAAAATAAATTAAAGCAACAAATAAAACAATCAAGATCGCATCGTCCTGGCTTGGAATTTGTTGGTCACTTTGATTTTTTTCCAACGGAACGTGTTCAAATCCTTGGTAGAAAAGAAATTACATATTTGCACAAATTGAGTCTAGAGGAACGTCAGATGCGTATTGGTAATATTGTAAAATATCATCCACCATGCTTTATCGTTACTGCTGGACAGGAGGGACTTACCTATTTGACTCAGTATTGTCTAGAAGAGGGAATTCCGTTGTTATGTACAAATGAGCCTCAGCCTACATCTGAATTTATCACAAACCTTGATGATTATATGCTAAAAACATTAGCTCCAGCTATCGCAGTACACGGGGTTTGTATCAATGTATATGGAATGGGCATTTTACTTAGGGGAAATTCAGGTGTCGGTAAAAGCGAAACGGCACATACGATGATTGGTAGGGGTCACAGGCTTGTGGCTGATGATATAGTTGTATTGAAAAAACTCAGTCCACGAACGATTCTTGGAACTCATGATGGGAAAACAAAAGAGTTTCTAGCCCTACGAAGTATCGGGCTACTAAATGTGGTCCGCTTATATGGGAGAAAAGCTTTTCAGGATGAGACGAGGATTGCACTTGATATTGAATTGACAAAATGGCAGAAGAATTCACTCAATAATGAATTGGACCATGAACCGAATTATACGGAATATATGGGTGTTCAAATTCCTCATATAGAGATTCAGCTTCAACCTGGTCGCGATGTGGCTGGTTTAATTGAAGCAGCGGCAAATAACTGGCTTCTGAAGCAGCA
This sequence comes from Robertmurraya mesotrionivorans, assembly GCF_050971805.1. NCBI lineage: Bacteria > Bacillati > Bacillota > Bacilli > Caryophanales > Bacillaceae > Robertmurraya > Robertmurraya mesotrionivorans. Next base: position 262,390 of record NZ_JBPCCH010000005.1, read on the forward strand.
AGGATACAGTGCAGCGGAGGAGTTTATGCAACGGTTAGAGTCTGATATTTAGCTGATTTAATATTCTTTAATAAAGAGTGGCATTAATCATTAAGGTTAATGTCCTTTTTTAGTTTTTGTATAGAAATTTTACAGAAATACTATACTTTAGGGAAATTGGGTCGATAAAGATAATATAAATATCTCAAATTCAGAATGATTATACATAAGAAAGGTAACAAAGATGAGTATTATAAAAGATTTTTTGTTTCAACTAACGCTTATGGTAATACCCATATTTATTTACTATACATTTATTACAGAAAAGGTAAAGAGTGCTAAAAATAAAAACATTATAATGACTGTTTTGTGGGGAATATCAATTATATTTTGCATGTCCTTTCCAGTAGATTTTGGTGAAAATGCTCGTTTGGAGTTAAGAATCATTCCTCTATTATTTGGGACGTTATACGGTGGATTTTGGCCAGGAATCTTCCTAGCTGTCTTAATCGTACTTTTTCGTTTTTCCTTTGGCATAAGTATAGGATTTTATAATACTGTCCTTGTCTTATTATTATCACTTCCTGTTATATTGTATTTTCAAAGATCGTTTTCACGTTCGAAAAAGGATAAAAGGGTTAATATTGCGGTGGGTCTTTCCTTTTACTACTGTCTTATCGGCCTTACTATTTTCAGTATTTTAAGAGGTTTTTCCTATGATTATCTAAAAGTTCAGATTGTTCATCTAATCTTTGTAATTGTTGTTACTTGGTTCTTCACTATGTTAATTGAAACAATCAGGGAGATTCATCAACTGCGTCTAGAGGTGCAAAATACGGAAAAATTACGAGTGATAAGTGAGTTAACAAGTGTTTTTGCTCATGAAATCAGAAATCCGATGCAAGTTACACGTGGTTTTTTACAACTTCTTAACGAACCCGATTTGCCTAAAGAAAAGAAAAATTATATCAAAATATCAATTGAAGAATTAGATCGTGCAAATGAAATTATTGATGATTTTTTATCTTTTGGAAAACCCTCAATCAATAGCATTGAAAAAATCGAAGTAGGTTATCAGATAGAACGTGTAGTAAATATCATTCGTAGTTACACCATAAATCACAATGTTGTGGTTAAAACGGATATTCATACTAACTGTTATATATATGCTAATTCTCAAAAACTGAACCAGTCATTGATTAATATTTTGAAAAATGCTGTAGAGTCTATGCCGAATGGTGGAACGGTTTGGGTTAGCTGTACTTCAACAGATGATGGATATATAAAGATTATCATTAAGGACCAAGGAATTGGCATGACTAAAAAACAAATAGACAGACTTGGATCTCCGTTTTACTCTTTAAAGGAAAAGGGAACTGGATTAGGAATGATGGTAAGTTTTCAAATAATTCGTTCTTTTAAAGGGAAAATAAAAGTAAATAGTGAAAAAGATAGGGGAACAGAATTTCTTATTCTATTACCCCAGATTAATTTGAAAGTTAATTTGTAAAATTAGGCTCATAGGCAAGCTACCAAACCCAGCTTCGGTTAATAAATTAATTGTATAAGCCGAAGGAGTGAGAAAATGGGCAGACGAATAAAACATAGTTCACGTGATGTGGAAGAGTTAGCAAGGCTTATGCTGGCCGAAGCGATAGGCGAAGGAGTCGAAGGGATGAACAAGGTGGGAACGGTTGTGGCCAATCGGGTCGAGGCCGACTGTGATCCTGACTTCAAAAACCTCCGAAATATAAGGCATGCGATTTATCAAACGATACCTGGTACTGGAATCCCTCATTTCGAACCCGTCTTAAATGGATCATTGTATACACAACGTCCCAAAGAAGCAGACCTCCAGAGAGCTAGGAATTTGTTGCATGGTCATAGGGAACCTCGCGCCAGAATGAATTTGTGGTTTTATAACCCAAGTCCAGGGAAAAAGTTTCGAGCTCCTTGTGGCGCTACTATGCCTAGATCACCTATGACGAAGTTCGATTTTGCACACAGAAATCATTGCTTCTATGTCGCTGTACCGGGCTACTGCACAGAGTTTTATAGATAAAATTTTTAGGAGTTGACTTTTATGTCTTGCCAAGACTTTAATTATTATCCAATGAACTATTATTCTAGTTTTTATCCATCTTCTATGACGAGGGAAAGTGGCACACAACCTGCTGGGTTCCCGACAGCTATGCCTTCTGGCTTCCCGGCGGGCATGCCTTCTGGACCAACGTATTCTGTCCCGGTAGTTCCGATGGGGACTGGACAGCAACTTCTTGCAGGCGCTATGGAAGAATCTTTTATCGAAAATATCCTACGCTACAACAAAGGTAAAATCGGAACTTTTTACTTTACTTACCAAGGTAACAACAAATGGAACTCGATGGTTTATCACGGGCGCGTAGAAACAGCTGGTCGTGACCATATCATCATAAGTGACCCAACAAGCGGCAAACGCTACCTTCTAATGATGGCAAATCTTGACTGGGTAGAATTTGATGAAGAAATTAACTATCCTTTTCCGACAATCACTCCAGAAGTCCAGGCGAATCTTACAACTACGGACTGAGTTTGTAAAACACTTAAAACCCGCTTAATCCTTATTCGGAAAGCGGGTTTTCGTTGTGAACTATGTTTCTAAAGAAGGTAAAAGCCTTTATGTACTATGTATTTAATATTAATTGTTCAATCGCATAGGCGACTCCATGTTCATTGTTGGAACGTGTATGAAATTGAGCAATTTCTTTGACGCTTTGCTCGGCATTACCCATTGCTACGCCACAACCTGCATACTCAATCATTGTTAAATCATTCTCGCCATCTCCTATACAGATGACTTCTTCACGAGTAATACCTAATTTTTCAGCAAGAAGCTTTACGGCATTTCCTTTGCTTACACTTGGGTGTAAAATTTCATAAAAATAGGGAGCACTGCGCACCATCGTATATTTTTCCTTAAGAGTTGCTGGAATTGAAGCTATCGTTTTCTCTAAACGCTCAGGTTCTCCAACAAACATTACTTTCGGTATTAAGATGTCTGATGGTATTTCTTCAATTTCACGATAGTGCAAAGGCACACCATTTACAAATGATTCCACAACGGTAAATGGACTAATGTCTTTATTGGGAGTATATATTCTTTGTGAATCAAAGAAATGCATGGATGCCTGGAGTTCCTGACTGACTCCATAGAGTGTCATTAAGTCCTCATGTGTTAAAGAAATTTCTGACGCGACTTCCTTTGTTTCGGAATCTTGAACGAGTGCACCATTAAATGTAACGACATATTGGTCATGAAGGTCTAACTCTTCTATGAACCCATGAACCCCTCCGATAGGTCTCCCTGTACAAATGACCACTTTGACTCCTTTTCGCTTAGCTGCTTGGATTGCCTCATTTACTTCCTTTGTTACCTCTTTACGATCATTAATTAAGGTTCCATCAATATCAATAGCAAGCAATTTATACATGTTTATTGATCCACTCCAATAATAGGTATTTACCTTATGGTAGCACAAAAAAATAGTGGCTGCCTAATCGGATAGATTAGGGTGGTTTTTTAGTTTTGGTTATGCCATGCAAGCTACCAGTCAAACTTACATACTAGTACTTTTACGGGTTAATAACATGTAAATTAAGTAGGGGGCACCTATGATGGAGATGACGATACCAACAGGGATATCAGCAGGGGCCAATAGGTTTTTCCCAATCATGTCAGCTAGTAACAAAAGGCTAGCACCAATTAATGCAGATAGAGGTAAGTTTACAAAATAATTTGGCCCACAAAGACGGCGTGCAAGATGTGGGGCCAGCAAACCGATAAATGAAATACCACCACCTACTGCCACACACGCTCCAGCTAGGGCAGCCGATAGACAAAGGAGTAAAAAACGGTCTTTCTCAACTTGGATACCAAGTGCTACCGGAATTTCTTCATTCATTTGCAGGATATTCATTGTTCGGGCTTTAGAATATGTGACGGGCAAAAGTAAAATAATCCATGGACAAAGTGCCCAAACATAAGGCCACTGTGTTCCCCAAATACTTCCTGTTAACCAAATGGTAGCCTGTTGAAAATCCTTTGGATCTATTTTTAATTGTAATATAACTAGCAATGCTGCACATAAAGCATTGAATCCAAGACCTGTTAACAGAAGACGTCCGGCCTCTATGCCTTTCTTCCAAGACAAAAGATAAATGAGAGTGGCTATCGTGAGCGCACCAATAAAGGCGAAGAATGGAAGGAACAAAGGCTCTGTCATTATACTTCTTTCTTCTTGACCAAAAAGAAAGATAAAAAATACAACGGCTAATCCTGCTCCTGAGTTAATCCCTAAAATACCTGGGTCAGCAAGGGAATTCCTTGATAATCCCTGAAGTATAGAACCCGATAACGCAAGACCCATGCCTATTAAAATGGCAATAATCATTCTTGGAAATCTTAGTTGAAACAATACGAGTTCTTGTTTAGGGGTACCGTTACCGGCTAATGTTTGAAAAACTTCTGTTTGGTTAATCGGCATGGGACCAGTTGAAAGACTGAGCATAAAAACCACTACAATAAACAGGAGAAAAAAGGCTAACCATCGTTTAGATTGTTTGAGTGCAAGTCTCCAATCCACTACATAACCCCCTTACTATTTCGAGACAAATAGAGGAAAAAGGGTACTCCTATAATAGCAGTTACAGCACTAACAGGTGTTTCAAAGGGAGGATTAATCATACGTGCACCAATATCCGCAACTATAAGTAATAATGCACCTAAAAGGGCACTCATCGGGATGACGAACTTGTAATCTGTACCAATTAGTAACCGTACAATATGTGGAACAACTAATCCAATAAAACCAATGGCACCTACTATCGACACTGCCACGCCAGATAATAAGATCACTGAGAGAAGTCCGATCCATCTTACTCTTTGTTGTGACTGACCTAAACCAATGGCTACTTCATCCCCGAGAGATAAGATAGTCAAAGAACGGCTAATTCCTAGTGATAGCAATAACCCCACTATAAATAGTGGGAGCAGGATAAAGACATGCTCCCACTTAGTTCCAGACAAACCTCCCGCAAACCAAAAGCTAAGATCCTGAGCCACTTGAAAATATAAGGCTATTCCTGTTGAAAGTGCTCCGAACAGTGTACTTAAAGCTGCACCAGCAAGGGTGAGAGTAACAGGAGAAACTTTTTCCTTAGAAATTAACGAAAAAGTTAACACAAGGACAGCTCCAATAGTTGAGCCGGCAAATGACCAGAGTAATAGGAACCAGTAAGATAGATTTGAAGTAAAGGCTAGAGCAATAGCAATAGATAGTCCTGCCCCATGAGTAATACCGATAATTGATGGATCTGCCAGGGAATTCCGTGTGATTCCCTGCATAATTGCTCCAGCTACTGCTAATGATGCTCCTATTAGAGCAGCTGTAATTGCTCGTGGAATACGAATCTCCTTTATTAGCTGGTGTTCCATTTGATTGCTTTGGAAGGAAACAAAAGAACTCCAAATTTCTTTAGGTGTAATCCAAATAGCGCCCAGTCCAATCGAAAGGAGTAGACTGAATACTACAAGTATGAATCCAAACAAAGCCCATTTTGTAGCTTTTCTTTGAGTTGTAAAGAGGGTTTCCTTTTTATTTACAGCCGTTCTAGACATTTGTATCAATCCCTTGTTATAGTATTCTAAGTGAAAATGATAATCGTTATCGTTTAGTAATCGATTTTAATCTACTATTCTTTCAAACCATTTGTCAACATTTTTTCTAAATTTAGGAAAGGGGAGGGAAATCCATCATGCAAGCAAATGACCTGTTAACTGATTATCACGTTCGACTGGTAAAAGTGCGTAACGGGCTGTCCGAAGTGTTCGAGGCTACGGGCCAACAAAATCACTTATTGTATATATCTAGTGGGCGGGGAAAAATTATTCTGAATAATGAAGTGATCGCTCTTGAAAAATATACAAGTCACTATATCGATAGAGGAAGGTTCGTAGTAACCGCAGCTACAACCATGCTATGTGTTTATATTTTATCTTGGCCAAAGGAAAGGGATATGATATCTGCCTATTTATTAGACTCGTTTGCACAAATACCTTCGTCACAAGTAATACCAATATGGGAGGAATTAAGGCGAAGCCAAAATGAAACATCTATATCAGCCATTTGTCACTTTCAATCACTAGTATGGAAATTGCTAGCGACCATAACAGACGTAGCAAAAATGGATCAAATCGAACAAGTCGTTCATTACATCCGTTCAAATTTAGATAGTCAAATTTCTATAAAAGATTTAGCTACTAAAGCAAGTATGAGTACTGTCACTTTTTCACGATTATTTCGAAAAAGGATGGGGTGTGCTCCTAAGGAATTTCTTATTGAAGAGCGAATAAAGGCTGCAAAAAAAATCATGCTTCAAGAAAAAGACGTAACAGCGAAAGAAGTAGCTTTTCAAGTAGGGATACAAGATGAGTTTTATTTCAGTCGTTTATTCAAAAGCAAGGAAGGGATTCCACCTACAGGGTATTTAAAGAGAGTTAGCCCTCGAGTTGCCGTTGTAAGTCAGCTATTTCTACAAGACCATCTGCTAGCTTTAGGTATTCAGCCTGTTGCGGCTCCATCGTACCCTTCCGTTTACCCTTTAACTAGAGGGGTGCCTAGTTATTTAGAAAAAGAATTATATGGCACGATGTTATTAAATGCAGAGTCGCCTTTTCAACCATTAGAAGTCCTTTCCGCACAGCCTGAAAGTATCATCAAAACCCCTTTACATAATGGAGATCTGCAGAGAATATTATTTTCGCATCAGGAAAAGGTACATCATTTGTCGTTAAAGACAAGTTGGAATCACTACCTTCAAGAAATTGCTATTTTAGTTGGTCAGGAAACTAGGGCAGAGGAGATAGAAAAGGAAATTCATCAATTGGAGCTTAAGGTAAGGGATGAACTCTGTCCGATAACAAAGAAGGGCAGCTGGGCTGTCGTATGGATTAGGTCAAAAGAAATTCGCCTTTATGGCAAGGAAAATCATGCTGTTGTTGACCTCCTGTTTCAAAAACTCGGGTTTCAGCCACACCCTGACATACCTTCAGAAGGATATAAGAGTATTACTTTGGATGAGTTAGTAACCCTAAATCCAGAAAAACTACTTATCTTATGGAGCAATGAAACGGATGTATGGAGGTTGGCTCACATGCCAGAATGGAAACTGATTCGAGCAGTCGAAACAGGGGAAGTCTACTATCCAATTAGCTACGAATGGGATCCATGGGGACCAATAGGAAGAAAACAATTACTCCTTCAATTTTCAGATTCTATGAAAAAAGGAAAGTTAAAAATATAGATAAACTTGATGCATTTTATTATGCAGCTAATTTCAAGAGTTTGTATTTTGTTAGATAGCTTGTTTGATTTATCTATGTAAGATGTTAAAAAAATCCATGTTCGTCCTAACTGAAAATGGTTACCATTGAGAATGAAAATCATTATTGTTTAGGAGGCAACAAAAGATGAAAAGGTTTTTTACTTCTAGTACTTTATTATTTCTCTTCGTTTTATTAATTATCTTGTCGGCGTGCGGCAAGAAAGAGCAATCATCAGCTAATGGAGAGGTTGATAGTAAAGACAAAGAAACTACGGAGGAAACGAGAGTAGTTGAGCATTTATATGGTGAAGCAAAGGTACCAGCGGATCCTAAAAAAGTTATTTTACTTTCACACGTATCATGGGAAGGATCGCTTGTTTCTGTTGGAGTGAAACCGTATGCAGTTATGGCATATGATAATGAATTTCCTCCACACTTAACAAAGGAACTTGAAGGTGTAAAGGCATTACCTTATGCTGACGAGATAAACTCTGAAGAAATCGTAAAACTTGATCCTGATTTACTTATAATTAGTGACCGTTACAAACCACTATACGATCAATTAGCTGAAACAATCCCAACCGTAGTAGTTGAGGTTGGTGGAGATTGGAAAGAAGATCACCTTAAAGTAGCAGAAGCAGTAGGTAAACTTGAGGAAGGGAAAAAAGTCATTGAAGACCTGGAGAAAGAAGCGACTGATATTGGAGAGCGAATTAGAGAAGTAACAGGGGATCAAACATTTATGGCTGTTGCGATTAATAAGAAGGATATTCGTGTATTTGGTCGTACGAATCATGCGACAAATTCATTATTATTTGATGACTTAAAGCTTACCCCTGCTGAAAATCTTCCGGAAGATTTCGGTGAAAATTTATCAATAGAAGGTCTTGCAAAATACAATCCAGAGCACATACTCGACGTAACTTATTTTAACAGTGGCGAATTCTATGATTCTGTAACAGAGGGTGAAGTATGGAAAAACCTAAAGGCTGTTAAGAATGGAAATGTACATACTCTTTCGACTACTTGGGGCTTTTGGGATCCGATTGAGAGAAAGAAAGGGTTAAAGGAAATAGAAGAATTGTTATTAAAATAATGAATTACATTTGTCTAAAGAAAATTTGATTCTCCTTATAATGAGAATCAAATTTTTTATCAGTAGATGAGAATCTTTATCAATTACTAGGGTGGAAGACTTAGTGAAAGGATGAAAGTATGTATCAATCAGCGAAACAGATTGCGGAATTTGAATCATTTCAAGTATTTATCAACTGTTATTTAAAGGAAATAGATAAGGGGAATTGGGTAGATACTGAGGATTGGATTACGCACAAGTCAATACCAGTTACACTAACAGGAAAGTCAGTAATAGAATTAGAACTTACTAACCTCTCATTAACATTTGCTTTAGAGGTTAATTATCACTCCTTAACTGGGAGACACCTAATAGGACAAGTTTTAAAGTATTGTCCTGTTACACATCAGTGGATTATTCAAGACTATCTTCCGTTTATGATTACTCTAATACAAGATCTTGATGTGGCAGAACAAAAAAATAAATGTACAGATCAATCTCATTTTGATGAACTCACTATTCGCTTGATTGATAGCTTTCAAACAATGACTACATATATTGAGGCAAGAAGGAGAGACGCAGAAAGGCTGTATTCAGTAGATGCTACCTTTATTGAAACAGAGCAGTCCCTTCTTTTTGGTCATTGGATGCATCCTACACCCAAAAGCAGACAAGGAATGGCTAGCTGGCAACATCCTAGTTACGCACCGGAACTAAATGCCAGCTTTCCTCTGCATTATTTTCAAGTGGATAGAAAAATAGTGGAAGAGGCATCATCACTGCCAATGAGTGCAAGTGAGATGATACGAAATAGTTTAGAAAGAAAGGGGACATCGTTACAGTTAGGTAAGAATGACTGCATTATTCCTGTTCATCCCTTACAAGCGCAATGGTTACTTCAACAGGATTATATTAAAGAAGCAATGAGACATAATTTGGTTAAGTATTTGGGAGCAATGGGAGAGAATTATTTAGCAACCTCCTCTATTAGAACCGTCTATAGTGAAGATAAAGAGTGGATGTATAAATTCTCTATTCCCGTTAAAGTCACTAACTCATTAAGAGTCAATCAGACCCACGAGCTACTAGCAGGAACTATTATTTACAACTTAATGAAAAAATTAAATTACTCAAAAGACTATTTTCGTTTCATAGAGGACCCAGCCTATATAAAGTGTAAGTTTCCCGGTAGAGAAGAATCAGGGCTTGAACTAATTATTCGTTCAAATAAGTTTCTTAAAGGGAATGACATGAATATTTGTTCTATAGCTGCACTTGTTCAAACGCCACTTCCAGAATATCGTTCTAAGCTTCATTGTATCATTGACCGTTTAGCAAAATCGGAATCACGTTCCACCCAAGAGGTTAGCATAGATTGGTTTCAAAAATATTGGAGGTGCTCAATTGAACCTCTCATTCGTTTGTACGATGAACACGGATTAGCTCTGGAAGCTCATCAACAAAACAGTCTATTAGACCTCTCAACAGGGTATCCAGAGACGTACTATTACCGAGACAATCAGGGCTATTATCTTTCTAAAACTCATTGTGAGACTCTTTTCGAGTTAGAGCCTTCTTTAAAAGGAATACCTGAATTATTTTACGAAGATGCACTAATCCAGGAGCGATTTACTTATTATTTGATCCAAAATCAACTATTTTCCATTATACACCGGTTTGGACAGGATTCTTTGATAAGTGAGGAAAGCCTTGTTCAATGGGTAAGAGAACAGCTTATACAAATGGAATTGCAGTTAGTCTCACTGGGAAAACAACTTGTACAAAAAGTTTTATACTCTGTAACCCTTCCTTATAAAGCAAATTTACTAACTAGACTTCATGACGTAGATGAACTATTAGCAGAAAATGAACAAGCCGTATACACGAAGGTACCCAATCCTTTTACCTGTTTAAAAAAGGAGAAAGATTATGAAAAACCTACAACCATTGTCGTCTAGTATATTTGAAAAACGAGTAATGAAACAGCTTGTGGAAGCTATTATTTTTGAAGGAATTCTAGAGTATGACGAAATACCACTAATAAAAGGTGAAAAATATGTAGGTTTCTATTTGTATGGTAAGAAGAACACCTACTACTGTAAGGGAAAGAGAACAGCTTTTAATCGGGTTCGTTTAAAAGAAGGAAGTAGTATCTATTATTTACAGGATAATCAGACATTAACTGCAGTCTGTTTAGACGAATTTGTTGTTGACCTTTTGGGAGATTCTTTAACAGCGGAGACATTTCTATATGAACTTAAGCAAACCATACAGTTTAGTGAGTGGAATGAAACCCATTTATGTAAGCCAAAATCAAGAAGAAATAGTAGCTTTCAAGAATTAGAGTCTGAATTAACGGAAGGCCACATGTATCACCCGTGTTTTAAAGCGCGAACGGGTTTTACAATCAGCGACCATGCGTTGTATGGACCAGAGGCTAAAGGTGTATTTCCTTTGAGATGGGCTGCCGTAAAAAGGAATTCCGCTAGAGTGTCCTTGCTAGAGGATGAAAAGAACTTCTGGAAAAGAGAGTTAGGGTCACACTTTTGGAAAAATATAATGGATGAACTAGTAGAGTTAGGAAAAAGCTTTGAGGAATATACCTTTCTTCCTATCCATCCTTGGCAAATAAAGTTTATAGAAGAAAAGTCTACTGAAGAATTAATTCTACTTGAGAGCAGGGGCGATACCTATCGTGCCACACAATCCGTTAGAACGCTTTGGAATACTGTTCATCCAAAAAAAGCTCATATAAAGCTATCCATGAATATGATCAATACATCTTCCTTAAGAACGTTAGAATCACACTCTGTTTGTGCTGCTCCTCCTATCTCTAAGTGGATTTCAGAGGTCGTGAAATCAGACGAATTTCTAAAAGACCGTTCGTCATTAATTATTCTCAAGGAATATGCAGGAGTAGCTTTTGAGCCGGAACTAAAAAGTAGTGTGAAGCTTGGCGCCATTTGGAGAGAAAACGTATTAGATTATATGGAAGATGGAGAGGAAGCTGTACCTTTTACTGCTCTTCCTTTAGTAGAGCTTGATGGATTCCCATTTGTTAATGATTGGTTACGGTGTTATGGAATAGAAAAGTGGTTAAAACAGTTTCTACAAGTAAGTGTAATCCCTGTGTGGCATCTTCTTGTGGCACATGGAATCGCATTAGAGGCTCATGCACAAAATATGATTTTAATCCATAAAAATGGCTGGCCAATACGTGTGGCATTAAGAGACTTTCATGACAGCATGGAATTTAATAGGGAGTATTTATCCAAACCCAACAGTACTCCAAACTTTTCGAATATTCATGAAAACTTTCGAACAAAAGAGCCTAACCAATTTTACTGGATGTCCTCAACGGAGGCAGTAAGGGAACTAGTGATGGACACTTTGTTTGTTTTTCATTTAACTGAGCTTTCTAATTGTTTAGAGGAGTACTATCAGTATGATGAGGAGAAATTTTGGGAACAGGTAAAATCAGCAATAAATGAGCATATTACTCTGTTTCCCAACCTACTCTTGCGTCACTCTCTTCTTCAATCTGACGCTCCATCCATTCAGGTAGAATCATTGGTAAAAAGGAAAATCATCAAGGGGGAAGGGGAAGTTAGACACTATGTCTACAATTCTCTTTCCTCTACCAATAAAGCACATAAGGAGAGGTAACATGTTTTATGTGAATGATCAGTATTATTCAATAGACGATTTAGAAAAACAATTTAGTGTATTTGACAATATTCCCTTTTTAAGAGATTCAGAGAGCGTAAGAATTGCAGTATGTATTTCGGATGTCTTTGTCATGCTTAGTTTATTTTTTTATATTCGAAATAAAGGGGGTTCCTTCGTGCCTATTAACCCTTCACAGCCGGAAGAGGGGGCAACTCGTATAGCAGTAGGAACAGGTAGTCATATCCTTATCTATCAAGATGTCAAAACGCCTATCGTTATTTCAGAAAATACGAACGAAGCAGAAGGAGTACTTGTACAAATGAGTTCCGGTACGACTGGTGCACCAAAATGTATAGAAAGAACTTGGAAATCTATTGAGGAAGAGTTAAATAACTATGTATCACTTTTGGCTTTAAATCATCAAACAACTTCTATAGTAGCCTGTCCGGTTAGCCACTCGTATAGTTTGATAAGTGGCGTTTTGGCTTGTATAAGAAGAGGTGCAGAGCCAGTAATACTTACTAATCTTAATCCGAGGTATATATGGAAAAAACTTAAGGATCACCCACGACACATTTTATATGGTGCACCCTTTCTTTTATATTCTATGGCACTCATGTCTAATGGTGAAGACAAAATGGATTATGTTATTTCTTCAGGGACTACGTTACCCGCGGAATGGCTCAGGTTATTAAAGGGAGTATCGAATAAAGTACTTCAACAATATGGATGTTCTGAAGTAGGTTGTGTTAGTTTGCATAAGAGTGTTAACGAATCCAAGGAGGTTGGCTATCCATTATCACATCTTAGTGTTCATGCTGGAACAAAAGAAAATCCCAAAGAAATCATCATTAACCTTTCCGACAAGTCGGTTTATACGAAGGATTTGGGTTATATAGAGAATGGCATACTATGTTTTCTGACAAGAATAGACGACATGATCAACGTGTCAGGACTGAATGTATATCCACAAGAGGTAGAAGATGTCCTTATGGCAGAACCGAGGATAGAGGAAGCCGTGGTCTACAAGAAGAGTAATAGTTTCTCTGGTGAGCGTGTTTGTGCGCAATATGTTTCGTCTGAGCCACTGTTGGAGGATGAATTACGAGAGTGGTGTCAAAAGTTTTTGGCTCCTTACCAAATTCCTATGGAGTTTAACTCAGTAAACAAAATAGAAAGGTTACCGAATGGGAAAATAAGTAGAAAAATACTTGGAGGAGTTCTCATATGAAAAGAGACGAAATTTTTTCGGTATTATACGACATAATGAAAAATCATCTGGAGCTTCCGACTATATCGAAATTTCATGAACATGCTCGCTTAAATGACGATTTATTTATGGATTCTATACTTGTACTTCAGCTAATCCTCCATCTGGAAGTACAACATCAATTTGAAATCCCAGATGAGATGATTGTGGCTAGAGATTTTCAAACAGTGGGTAGCTTAGTAAGTCTACTAGAGAGAATACGTATATCTCAATCAGGAGGGGTACAATGATCAAGGTTCACTGCTTTGTAAGCTGTGTGTGTGAAGTGATAAAGAAAACATCAGGTGTAGATCACAGACCTTATTATTTTGGAGTGTGGGATGCAGATTTTGATGTGTTGGAACAAGGCGTTCTAACCTATCATTCTCATAAAATTAACCATGATTTCTTCCAAAATTGGTATGAGCTTTTATATAATATTAAGCTTCGAAAATGGTACGATGAAAAACAAACCAAACAAGGGAATATGAAGAACCTGATCACGTTAGTTGAAGACAATACACCTAATCAATATATTATGGTTATGCTAGATTTATCAAAGCTTCCTGAGCGGGAAAATAAGTTTCACCAAAGTCCTTTTCCACATTATGTCATGTTAGAAGCGACTGTGAATAAAGAGGAATGGTTTATGTACGATCCTGATTTTAGATGGGAAGGAACCCTACCAAAGAATCGAATCTTAGCTGCAATGGATGAACCAACCGTGGAAGGTGGGTACGTATTTGATGCATCAACTTTGTCTCCTCCTTCCGATTTAACCATTAATGCCTATTTTAACACCTGTATGAAATATGATCATAACCCAATGACGAAAGCGGTTTTAGACATCATTAACTTGTATACAATCGGTGAAGAATCTCTTCGATTATCTGAACTATCAGAGGCTTTAAGACAACTCCCTGTATTGGCGATAAGAAAGTATGCATATGAACATGCTTTTGCTTTCTTTTATGAATTAATTGGGTGGAACGAGGAAGTATTTGAAGCGTGGTGTGAGGATATTGAAAAGTTAGTAAAAGGATTTACGGCTATTCATTACAAAGCGATGAAACTGGCAATGACAGGTGATTTATCGCAAAGAAACGACTTAATTAATGGTATTAAAGAACAGGATCAATTAGAGTTTAAAATCAAGTTCGGTTTAAAAAAGTGTTACGAGGAATGGTCCAAACTACATAAAGTAAGAGTTGCTGATAGGAAGGAGGTAGCACGGTGAAACTGTCTGTATGTACTATTTCTTTTCGCCATCATTTATATTCTTTAGACGAGATTGCTAGGTGGGCGAAGCATCAAGGCTTTCATGGAATTGAACTTTGGGGAATCCATGCGAAAAATTTAGAAGTGGATCGTTATTATGGGAAGGAATGGCTACATTCCTTAGGCTTAGAAACAAGCATGTTGAGTGATTATCTACCACTAGATGCGCCAATTCCGGTCTTAAGGGAGAAGATGCAAAGGTTGAGCTCACTTGCCAAGCATTGGGGAACCAAAAAAATCAGAGTATTTTCAGGACAAAAAGGAAGTGCCGAATACAGCAATCTAGAAAGAATAGAATTAGTCACCCGGTTAAAATTACTTTGTAAAATAGCTGAATGTGAGGGACAGCAGTTATTACTTGAAACACATCCTAATACCTTTACCGATCATCCTAAATCTACTCTGGAGTTACTCCTTGAGACCAATCATCCTAATCTACGAATCAATTTCGATGTTCTTCATGTGTGGGAATCAGGTGCAAATCCTATTGATGCGTTTCAATTGCTTTATCGATATATATCTCACTTTCATTTTAAAAATATTAGCTCTCGATTAGAGTTGGGAGTGTTTTCTCCGGATAATGTTTACCGACCCTCAGGTAACAGAAAGGGAATGGTGTCCATTTTTGAGGGGGAAGTAGATTACCGTGATTTTCTAAAGGCCGCTTCCAATAAGATGGATATTGAGGCCTCTCTCGAATGGTTTGGTTCAAATCCAAAAGAAATCCTTAAGCAAGATCTCAGAGATTGCCAAGGTTTGGCTAGAGAAGTGTTTGTTGAATCTAAGAATTAATCTTAGCATGTAAATTTTCAAAGTGTTCGGGGCAGATTACCACAATGCAACAAGTGATGCGGATACATTTACCGAACTAGAAGCCCGTTTTGATTTAATATTAAATACTATTTCTGCAAATCTTGACGCAGGTGCTTATTTATTTTGCGATAACTAAAGAAGGTCAACCATGTGGTAAAGTGTACCCGATAGAGTAGACACTGAAAAAAGGTCTGCCCTATCGGGTACTTTTATGTATAATGAAAAAAAATGTGGGA